>JAISZX010000057.1 GCA_031284365.1 Holosporaceae bacterium | reverse complement strand
CTGATGAAGAGCCTTTATCTCGGAATCAGGAGGCTTGAAAAAAAGTGGACGACAAAAGTTCGCGATTGGGGTATAATTTACTCTCAGCTGCTCATCCTGTTCGGTGATAAAATCAACAGGACTGCAGCATGAGGTAAATGGCCTTTACACAATCAATCTGAAAAAATAAAAAAACTTCTAGCTATTAACAAATTGGTAATTTTAGTGGTGTTTAATATGTGTATTGTAAGTTAATTGTTTGAAAGGGAGTTTTAATATGTTGGTAAGTATATTCAAGTGGCTTAAAGGATCAAAAGGAGCGACTGCGATAGAATATGCGTTGATTGCCAGTTTGATTGCAGTTGTCGCAATTACCGGTATGAAAGCTATAGGTAACAAGATATTAAATCAGTTGAATAACATTGCCGCTAACCTTGGATAAATCTTGCAAGATTGTTGGCTTGCTTCAACCCGAAACTGTATGCTGTTGTCATTGTGTATGTTGAATATTTTGCGGGATCGCATATAAATATGGATATTTATAAGGTCTAGGCAAAAAGCTGAGTGGTAGCACTTTTAATTTATGGCGGAAAGCTGAATTTTCCGCCAATTCGGGCGTAAAGATAGCGACGATTGTCCAAGAAAAAGATGCAAGTGTTTGTATGAAAAACGCCGTTCAAGGTTTTTTCTCAATGCAGCTGAATCAGTGGATGTTAACTGTGTTCGTTTGTTAGTTTTTGCCAATTTTTGATTCTCAAATTTGAGGCCATCTAGGATGCGAAAATTATAAACAAACACGGTTATTGACCATGTTGTACATGTATTTTTGTGTCATGCGACATTGTTAGTAAACGCGCTTTTATAGCGGAAAAACTCTTTTTACATTGCTAAAATGATTCCGTTCTCCGCTTTCCAGTACAGGAACACTTCGTCATCCCATTGGATTGGACGTTCAGCAGCTCTTACAGAATTTGTCACAGTTGCAAATACTATGGCTCCAGACCGAAGTCTTACGTGATAAATCGAGACGTCGCCGAGGTAAACGATATCCTTTACGGTTCCGTTTGTCCAATTGTACTCGCCATCTGGCTGAGTGTCGGTCAGCATGACTTTTTCAGGACGAATCGCGACACTTATCTGCGCTCCAACTGGAACTGAAGCAGACGGAGTAATGTATAGATTTTTTTCTATTATTGTCGATTTTACAATCACATGATCAAATTTTTCTTCAACGATAATCCCGTCAAAAAGGTTCACTGAACCTATAAAATTCGCTACGTATTTTGAGTTTGGATACTCATATATCTCAGTTGGACCTCCAATTTGTAGAATACGCCCTTCATTCATTAAGCCGATGCGGGACGACATAGTCATGGCTTCTTCTTGATCATGGGAAACCATAATGAATGTGACACCAACTTTTTCTTGAATATTCACAAGTTCCAGCTGTGTGCGTTCCCGCAATTTTTTATCAAGAGCAGCAAGAGGCTCATCCAGCAGCACCAATTTTGGCTGTTTAACAAGACTGCGCGCAAGAGCGACACGTTGTCTCTCACCTCCGGAAAGCTGAGCAGGCGTGCGACGTTCATATCCGCTCATCTGAACCAGCTCGAGATACTCGTTTACTCTATCTCGAATTTCATCTTTTGGCAGCCCTTCTTGAATTAATCCAAAAGCGATGTTCTGCTCTACAGTCATGTGCGGAAACAGCGCATAAGATTGAAATACCATGCTTACCGGACGTTTATACGCCGGAGTATCAGTCATATCTATGCCATCGATAAAAATCTTCCCTGAGGTAGGTGATTCAAATCCAGCCAACATGCGCAGCAACGTTGTTTTTCCGCAACCAGATCGTCCAAGTAACGAGAACAGCTCTCCCCTAAAAATCGAGAGAGACACATTATTAACCGCAACACGACCTCCGAAAGTTTTCGTGATATTCTTTATGGACACGTAAGGCTGCGCCTTCGGATCCTGCCATGGTTCTAGATTACTTAAATGCTTAGATTGAGCCATTAAATTTCTACGCTTCCCCCGCTGTCTCCAAAAACAGAGCATTAAGCGACAATTCAGGAAGCTTTTTGCTTTCTATAATTATAGCAAAATAATGATAAAAGCGGTTACATTCGTCCATCACCAACTGGATTATCGACTCAACAACCTCTTCATCAATTAAGAATGATGATGCAAACGGAATTGTTAAACTATACACGATGCGACTTCCTGTCGAAATCAAATCAAAATGACCAACCCAAATTCTTTCGTTTGCTTTCGCCATTGCATCCGTAATCGCGAGCCTCTTATTTTTTGGTACCGATAAATTAACATCACATGCAAAATATATAATTTCGCAATCAGTCCTAAAAATGACAGACAGGACATACTCCGGATGATCACTTCTCAAAAGAATTGAAATCTCATTATCATCAATTCTGCTAAAGTTAAGATCCATTTTCGTCGCAAATGTCTCTGTTATGTCTATTGGATTAACTTCCAACTTGCCTTCTCCTAAAACTTTACAAACTAGAATATCATAAAACATCTCATATAAAAAACTCCAAAAATTCGTTTTCTTCAAAGTTTTTTTATAGATTTTTCACAAACCAGCGTTAGCAAACAGACCCTTTAACCTTTATCACAAGAGTATCTTTCCCCGAAAAGTATAGCGTGTACCACAATCTATCAACTATCTCCACAAGATCCTTAGGGAGGTCTGTCTCTGATGATTTTATAACTAATGGGTAAAAATTGCCGTTATGCCTTATTAAAATACTAGAAAATATTGGGCTTTGCCAACCATTCTCTAGAATCATTTTTAAAAATGGGTATTCTTCGACTGCATTGGCGAAAAAGTTAGTGTTGCCGCAGGTAGCAACTATTACTTTTGAGATATTTTCCTTTTGAATAGAACAGAGCTCATTTGCGATACTATAACTAATAGCATTACGAAGTTCATATTTTTGTTTCATTAAATTTCCGCAAATGTTCATAAAAGCAACATTCCAAACCAAAAAGATAATAGAAAAAAAATTGCGAATTGCGCCCAAAATAAGCTTCTTTTCAAAAAATATTGATGCTTTGTGTAACACAACAAATGTGGCAATTGAAATTGAATAAAGCATTCTCGGAGGAATTCTAAATTCCACTCCGGCATGATTAAAGAACACAAGGATCCCGATGGGTGAAAGGAAAAAAGCAAAGATTAAAATGCTCAAAAAAACGCTGCGAACGACATAGTCTCTATAGTTTAGTTTGTTCTTCCAACATACGACAAAAAAATGTGCAATAAATCCAAGAATGAATATAGAAACTATTACTCCGACGTGAGTACAACTCCAACTTAGATACACAGTTCCAAAATAGCGACATATTTTATTGAAAACAAACTCGAGATATTCAGATAAGCAATTCCCAACGAATATTTTTTCGCCTAACTTCGTATACTTAATATTATACACAATCGGTGAATATAATGCAGCTGTACATATCGCTGTATACCACCAATATTTTGTTGATTTTATCATACTTAGCATTTTTTCGCCGGATGATATTTTTTCAATCAACACACATGATAACACAACGAAATATGCTGATAGTGCAGATTGATATAATGTTAAGCTACTGAATAATAGCAATATTTGCATTACGAGATTACGACGATCATTACTCAACGAAACATAAGCTGCCAATATCGAACACAATAGCGCCAACGTCATGAAAAGGTTATCAAATCTGAATAGCATATTTTCGGATAAGTACGGATTCACAACAATAGTCGCAGCAAAAAGTATCGCGCATCGATCGGCAGTTTTGCAAAACATGCGTAGGCATACCAGAGCAGTGAATGATAAAATTGCACAAGATACAATATGAGTAAAAGGAGCAGCATCCAATACTATGTTGGAAAGAAACATAATATATTCTAGTATTACATTGCCGAATCTGCCGTTATGGTAGCAGGTACTGTGATTTGTAACATACCTAACATAGTCATCATTGTACAAAGATCCAGAGGTAATAATTGACGCGTACCCGCAGAAAGCAACTGTAAGAAAAAAAATGAAAAGTCGACGATTGTCTTTGTCGTTTACAACGTCTATTTTTTGGAACGCTCCCGAATCGACGAATACCATAAAAAATTACCTCTGGGCAGCATCGTAACAATAAATAATTAATAAATAGTAAACAAAAATATCAATAAAATGCTCGCATCGCTGAATGTATCCTCAAATAGTAGTTTTTTTTTCCAGATAAAGAGGCTTTTTGCTCATATTTCGTTGATAACTGACAGGATGGTCTCGCAAACAGATTATCAATTTTATCGCAGTATGAAATGTTTGGAATTTCCTTCAGATTTTCTAGAATATTAACCATATAATCCTCATGATCAGTTGCGATTACCAAAACTCCAGCAACGGTTATTTTCGATATAAGCGTAGATATGAAATTTGTTGATAGTAAACGCCTCTTATGATGCCTTCGCTTTCTCCATGGATCCGGAAAAAGAACATAAATATGGCACAAAGAATTGTTGCGCAATTTTTCAATTAAAAATCGAGCATCTCCGTTGAAAATTCTCACATTTTTTAGACCATGTTCGCGTATAGCTCCCAAAATATGCGCCACTCCATTTTCAAATGGATCACAGCCGATAAAACCAACATCTGGTTTCAGAATTGCGTGATTTACCAGACGTTCGCCGTTACCAAATCCTATTTCGACAACAAATCTCTTGTATAATCCTTCATTATCCGGGAAAAATGCACATGGATCTGTCATTTCGCTTGGCAATTCCATTCCATAGGCGCTGTATAAATTCGTAAGATCACTTTTCTGTGCATCACTTAGACCATGCGATCGTTTTCTTCCGTAGGAAGGTATGACTCTCAACATAAAAAAAATCCCTTCAAAAATTCATTAAAAGCTATTGGCAAAACGCTGCTAACATTGTAGATTGATAGGCGCCAGTTTAAAAGGACATTTATGAAGGTTAGCGGAAACGATTTGAGAATCGGAATGTTGATAGAGCATAACGGTAAGTTGTGGACTGTCTGCAAACTGCAGCATGTTAAGCCAGGCAAAGGTGGAGCGTATATGCAAACTGAAATGAAAGAAATTAGAACTGGAACCAAGCTGAACGAGCGTTTCAGATCAGACGAAGTTTTGGAAAGAGTTCGTTTGGATGAGGAAGAGTGTCAGCTACTTTTCAGAGATGGCGACCTGTTCACGTTCATGAATATGTCGACTTTTGATCAATTGCAGATTCACAAATACGTAATTGGAGATGCGGCTTGCTTCCTGCAAGATAATATGATAGTTAATATCAGCATGTATGAGAGTGAAATTATCGGAGTTGTGCTGCCGGATACTGTTATAATGGAAGTTGTTGAAGCTGATGCCGTTGTTAAAGGACAGACAGCGACTGCATCGTATAAACCGGCTGTACTGGAAAACGGTGTGCGTGTTTTGGTACCTCCGCATATTGAATCTGGTACTAGAATTGTAGTAAATACATCTGATGCTTCGTATGTAGAAAGAGCGAAGTAGTTTTTTGCCCGGATGGCGGAATTGGTAGACGCGCTAGGTTCAGGTCCTAGTCCACGCAAGTGGGTGGAAGTTCGAGTCTTCTTTCGGGCACCAATGAGAGGTTTATTTTAGTGAACTTATATCAAAATGATCTTCCATCGGATGTTGTGTTCAAAAATAGCGTTGCAGTTGACACAGAGGCAATGGGTTTGGTTACCAGAAGGGACAGGTTATGCTTGGTGCAGCTTTGCTCAGAAGATGGCGAAGTTCATTTGGTGCAGATTCAAAAAAATTGCCAAGATAGATCTGAAAATCTCAGAAAATTGCTTACAGACGAGTCTGTTCTAAAAATCTTTCATTACGCAAGATTTGATGTTTCGATTCTAAACTACGCGTTTGGAATTAAAGTAGCTCCTATATATTGTACAAAAATTGCTTCAAAGTTAATTAGGACATATAGCGACAGGCACGGTTTAAAAAATCTTTGTAAAGAAATTCTGGACATCGATGTTTCGAAGCAAGAGCAGTCTTCAGATTGGGGAAAAGAAAAACTATCACCAGAGCAGCTAAAATATGCAGCTGGAGATGTTTTATATCTGCACAAATTAAAAGCAGTGCTGGATGAAATGCTTGAAAGAGAAGGGCGAATGTCGCTAGCCAAAAGGTGTTTTAGCGCTGTGCAGCTGTTTTCTGACCTTGAATTGTCCGGCATAAATCCAGATGAATTATTTTTACACTAATTTTTATTGTATTTCTCTATAAATTAGCTATTTCTTAACGATGTCGGTGTTAGGATACGTGCATATGAAAACTTGGAGGAAGACATGAAAAAGATCGTTGTTGGAAGTGTTCTGGCAGCCGTGCTTGGTGTAAGTGTTTTGGATGTTGGAGCCAAAGCTCAAGAATACACGTTTGGTAAAAACGATAAGCAAGCTATAGAAACATTAAAAAGTACGTTTGGAATAGCTTATTCTGGTGTATTTGACGCAGCAGCGGAAGCAGCTCAAACCGTCGTATTGGCGCTGGAAGATTTTACTGACAGCAATAATAAGCTTACATCTGATGTAAAAAATTCCATTAAAAAACTTACAGCTCTATCAAAACAAGTTTATCTATATTACTCCGCTCTTGGCGAAAGCGTAAAATTGTCAAAAGTGCAAGCCGTACATAAAAAATTGATGGAACTGTTTGCTTCGGTAGAAAGCTACGCACCACAATTACTCGATCAAGCGACAGTCGAGACTGGCCATGTTGTTACATTCATTATTGCGTTTGACGCACTTTTAGCTGCATCTATTGAAATAGAAGAGGCAGTCATTCAGCATACAACAAGTGCTAACGTTGCTATCATTAATGAGATCAGGCAGGTGACGGATGGTATCGTTGCACTTGTGACAGGAGCAGTAAATGTTTTGAGTGCTAACTTCGCGGCAGTTGTGAACCAAGATCCGAGGTTTGGAGAGCTATTACAGACATTAGGTACCAGAACTGCAAAGCTGAATGCTGCTAGAAACGCTCTGGCACAAAAATTGGCCATTGTATCTACGGCATCTAGTAATAGCAATCAGTCATCAGCGCCAGCAGCATCAGCAACAGTGATATCAGCACCAGTAGTGATATCAGCACCAGTAGTGGGATCAGCACCAGTAGTGGAATCAGCAGCAGTCGCCGGACGTAGATAAAACGCCGAACGACGAAGCAAAGCAGATTCAGTTTGCATTTATGTCTTGATAGTACAAGTATCTCTAGCTTTTCAAGTGAATGCGAGCTGAATCAGCTGTACATCTTATACAAAGGGACTGTTGAAATCTGATCTATTAAGAATAGTTAAAATTTGGTAAAATTAAAAAAGATTACATCAAAATTTGGATTACAAAACTCCAAATGATGTATATACTGGCGGTTGTAGAGTTGAAAGTTTTATCTATGCTCAGATAAACCTCAGTGAAACTTTAAATCGACAAAATCTGGTCTAAAAAATTGGGAGCACCATACTGACAGAATAATGAAAGAAATTGATGCAGATTCTGTTAGTTAATTGCTTTAATCTCGTTAATGGTGAGACCAGTGCATTTGCTTACGATACTTGTTGCAATCCCTTCTGATAGCATTGCACGTGCCGTCTCTCTTGCTTTCTCTTCTCTACCTTCTTCTTTACCCGCGGCTTTGCCTTCTTCCCTTGCAACAGTGACTTCGCTATTGTGATCATTGATTGTCTTTTGTCTGAGATCGTAGAGAGCTCGTATTTCCGGATCTGCGCTGATGTATTTCAGTGTTTCCATAGCTCCTTTGATTTCACTTACGTCAAGAAACGACGTGTCCATAAAATACGGATCTTGAAGAAACGACAACCACCCGTTGAGCAATTCGCGTTTATCAGCGTTTCTTGGATCAAATTTCTCCAATTCTATGAAAAATATGCGGGCACTGTCGGTCATGATTTGGTATGGATCTGGATCATGCGGTTGAAATGTCATGTAGGCTTCGCTGATGGCGTTTTGCCTATCTGTAACATTCTCTCCAAGAATCCAGATGCCAATAACGTGTGGTCCTTTGTAAGATTTATTTGTCTTAACGACATGTGGCATCATATTGGCAAGATAATGAAACGCCCGCTGTGGAATCTCACCGGTATTTTTTACTTGAATTTCAATATCTAAGATCGTGTCGTCGTCAGCTGTAGCTTTTATATCAAGTCTGCCAGCCTTGTCTTCCTTGAGAATTTTTGCAATGTCGATATTGTCAAGATGTAAATCCTTTATGTGCGGATTGCCTTTGAATAAAGAATTTAAAAGTGAAATTAAACACGGCTTACCGTCCTCTTTTCCGAAAATATTCTTAAAAATAAAATCTTGTTTTGGATCCAGCAAATTAGTCATCACGCACTCCATTTATTCTTGTCGTCTTATTCCGATTCTTAGCGCATATAGCATGGTATTGTAACACAACCAAGCATAAAATGCGAGTTTTATTTGCACATCTTTCCTGAATCATTAGGGCTTTTTTCTAGAGGCATATATATCGCCGTTCTCTTGTTAAAGCAAAAAACTAGTGTTTGATTACTCCTCTAGGAAAAAGCCCTGACTGAAATGGCGAGAAAAAACAGGATTTTGGAAATGTAAGTGATAAAAAAATACGAGAAATCGAAAATAAATTAAAACGACGTCCAAGAAAAGTGTTTGGGTACGAAAATGTTTGACTTTTTTTTTATATGAGACGATTGAAACATAAGCAAAATTGTTATGATTTCGCTGCTCGTCAGACCAAGAATTCGAGTAGGTTTTCTGAAATTCTGCAACAATTGGCGTCTCGACATTTCCATTTAAAATGCTTTGCAAAAATAATCTATAAAACAACTCTGTAATACCATGGTGCATGGTTGGGCTTTTTTTTAACTTATTGAGAGTCCAATCTATTCCTTTCTCATTTTTCAGTCAATTCTAATCCATAGTTCGAGTCAATAAAAGTATTCCAGCTACACTGTATTTGGAGCCCCAGATAAAGAGCTCAATTTTGCAGATGTGGATGGAGCGGATGCATCCTCACTCTGTTTTGCATCTGGATCTTTTATTGTATACCCTCTACCCCAAATAGTTTCGATGTAGCATTCTCCGTCCAGTGCTTCCATAAGTTTCTTTCTTAATTTACAAACGAATACATCAATTATTTTTAATTCTGGTTCATCCATGCCACCATAAAGATGATTGAGGAACATATCTTTCGTGAGAGTTGAACCTTTTCTTAGGCATAGCAGTTCAAGAATAGAGTATTCTTTTCCAGTGAGATGTAATGCCTTGCCATTAACTTCAACGCGTCGATTGTGGAGATTAACAATCATTTTCCCGATTTTTATTACTGAGTCAGCGTGTCCTTTTGATCTTCTAATGACTGCCTGCACTCTTGACACGAGCTCCTTCCCCTCGAACGGTTTTGTTATATAGTCATCCGCACCGATATCTAGGCAAATCACCTTGTCTTTACATTCTGATAAGCCAGATAATACAACCACAGGAGTTTTTATATTGCTTGCCCTTAATTTTCGAATAACCTCGATGCCGTCTATGTCTGGAAGCATCAGGTCCAATATTATTCCGTCATAATCGTAAATTTTACCTACTTCTATACCATACTGCCCGAAACTTGTGGAATCAACCGTTACACCCTCCTTCTTTAAAAGAGCCTCTATTCCTCTGGCAGTAGATGTATCATCCTCTATCAACAACACTCTCATGATTACCTCCAAACATAAAAACCAAGAAACTTCCTACCGATATAGTATCCTACAATGATTTTACTAAAATTTTATTGATAAAAAAAACAAAAAATGAAACTTCTATATTCTGTGGATTATGATATACTAATCATATAAGTTTGTGATGCAAGTGTTAATTTTTTTTGCGTATGTTTTTTTGTACTGCAAAGTGGTGATTAATCTTGAAAAATGCGTAGTTGTTTGAATGTGCAAGGTGGTTTTACTTGGGTAATAAAATAATTTCTTTAACCAATAAGATTTGGAACATACAGAGTGAGGTGGTTGCGTGTAACGGAAAATCAGCAGTAGATATTCTTGCCCGCAATAGAAACATTGAAAATTTAGAGTCTTTTGTTGGGATTTCGATGAGAAATACGATTCCAGATCCATTTATTTTTGTCGACATGGAGAGAGCTGTAATCCGCATTATCAGCGCTATAAAAAATGGACAAAAAATTGTCATACTTGGAGATTATGATGTTGATGGCATATCATCAGTTTCAATTTTTATGAGATTTTTCAAATACATAGGAGTAGAATGTGCATATTCCATTCCAAGTAGAACGGATGATGGTTACGGTTTAAGCATCACAGCAATAAATAAACACAAAGAATATTTGATAATTGCTGTAGATTGTGGATCGAGTTCTCTTGAAGAGTTAAAATACGCCAAGGACAATAATATAGATATAGTTGTTATTGATCATCATAAAATGTCAGCCATATTTGAAGATACAATAATAGTAAATCCACACCGACCAGATGAAAGCGGTGAATATAAATATTTATGCGCAACAGGATTGGTTTTTATGTGCATTGTCGGAATAAATCGCAATTTGAAAGAATTGAATTTTTATAAAAGTTGCCGAGAGCCAAACATCGTTGATTATCTGGATTTGGTGGCGCTGGCGACAGTGTGTGATGTAGTTGAACTAAAGGAATTGAATAGAGCTTTTGTACTAACCGGAATAAAAGTAATACGCCAGCGTAAAAATTTAGGAATTGACGCACTTCTATCGCTGCAAAAAAAACCTGAAATAAGCTCTGAAACTATAGCTTTCATTCTTGGACCAAAATTAAATGCATCCGGTAGAATGGCGCTGGCAGACATAAGCGTTCACCTTCTTACCACAGAAAATCCAATTGAAGCCAAAGAGATAGCTAACCAATTGGACTCTCTCAATAAAAAGCGCCAGATACTGGAACGTGAAATGACTGAAGAAGCAGATTCTTTCGTAAAAGAAGATCAAAATTTCATATGCGCATACAATCCTGATTGGCACATTGGAGTCATTGGAATAATTGCTGGACGATTGAAAGAAAAATATAATAGGCCCTCAATTATAATCTCCACCGATTCAAACGGAGTTGGAAAAGCTTCCTGCAGATCAACTGAAAAAGTAGATATTTCCGCTGTCATAAAAAGGGGAGTCGAGCAAGGCGTAATCATATCTGGTGGAGGCCATGCATTGGCCGGCGGATTTTCTGTTGAGACATCCAAAATAGACAATCTTTTGGAGTTCCTAAAATCAGACATAACAAACAAACCAGATCTTCCTGAACTGTACGCAGACTGCAAAGTTCAGTTGGAATTCGTTTCAACTGATTTTGTGAAACAAATATCGACTCTGGAACCTTTTGGTATGGGAAATAGGTATCCAAAATTTATTATCCCAAACGTAAAAATAGTCGGAACCAAAGTTGTTGGGGAAAATCATTTATCTTTCTCCATAGTTGGTGAAAAAGGGAATTCTATGCGGGCAATTTCATTTCGAAGTTTAAATACACCATTGGGTGAGATTCTACTAAGTGAAACAAGTTCCGTTAACGTACTTGGAACGCTGGTTATATCTTCGTGGAATGGCCAGGTTAACCTTCAACTGGAAGATATTGGACAAGCATCTGCGTAATCGTGAGCTCATTCATTTTACTTCAAATATGAGTTAGATAATCCATAGTTCGTGCTATTAAGACTTTTTTGCTTTCGATAAAAATAAACCTGGCCGGCATTGCTACGTCGACCAAAAGATAAATCATGCTTTTCTTTAGGAAAAAGCTCTGTCAGCAACACATACAGTATCAAAAAAATTAAAGAAATATCTTGACAAAACCTAAAATAGGTGGTATATATTTATTTGTAATAAGGGGGGTAAATAATATGAAAAATAGTCGATTTTTAATGGCATTATCTTTGATTGTCTCTGTGTTTGTAATGTTTTCGGAAAGTAATGCTATGCAGTCGCAACAGCAACAGCCGCAGCAACAGCCGCAGCAACAGTCGCAGCAACAGTCGCAGCAACAGTCGCAGCAACATGGAAGGTTTACTGTTAGTGTACAGAAAAGAATAGCTCCTACAGCTACCACAGCTCCGGCAGCACAGGAAGAAAATACTGATAATACGCGCAATACGCGTTTTACCATTCGTAAGTGCCCTAGAGTGACGCCAATGGAACCGAGAACTGGGACAGAAACGCCGATGACAGTGACAGTGACGCCAATGGAACCGAGAACTGGGACAGAAACGCAGAATGCACCGAGAACAGTGGTGGATAATTGGCTGGAGGATGTATTATACGGCAATCATAAAGTAGCGTAGGCAACGCGTGTTCATTCTACATGAGAAACTGGATTTTAGTACTGTAGAAGTATTAAATTTTCAAGCAGCTTTGTCCTGGTTCTCATTTAGGGTGGAGTCGCCGGGCTTTTTTTCTAGAGATACGTATATAGCCGCCATTCGCTAGTCAAAGTAAAAAGATTAACACTTGATTGCTACCTCTAAGAAAAAGCCATTAGCTAATGCCATCAAATGCGTCAATGTAAAGTGTTATTATTGATATGGCACACTGTAATGATCGTTCCGATTGTCCTTTAGAGATCATGTCGTCCTTTGCAGCTTCTACGTATTGGGACTTGATAATTTCAAGTCCCATGTATCCTAGAAACGGATTTCTCCAACTTTTGAATAATCCTAGTTTCAGAGCGTACGATATTTTCGATTCGTCTTCCTTAACGCGTTCAATGTATTGATGAAAAATGTCTCTAAAAATTGCTTTGCTTTGCTTTGCTTTATTGTTCTTGTTTAATGATTTTTTCTTGCTTTTTTAGCTTCTTCCCGCTTTTTTGCAAGTGTGCGAAGATATTCTCCTATTTTTTGATTTTTACTTTTACAAATTTTGCTTGTTTTTCAGGATCTGCTTTGCTTGGCATTAGGTATTGCCTTTTGTGCGAAAATCTACGATTTTGCAACCAACAGGTCATGCCTTGAACTCTGTACGTTATTTTGTACTTTTCTTCTGATGTTAAAAAAATTTCCATGCATACTTCATAAACACTTTTTTAAGCATTTTTCAGAATCTTATCTTAGAAGTTGTATATTTTTTGTTTTTAATTAAAAATTAACTTTATTGTTGGTATACTCTTTGCATGGTAAAAAAACGGAGGAGAAAAAAATGAAAAAAAGTTTACCTTTTATTGGATTGTTAATGTTGACACACACAATTTTTGACGCTGCTGGAGGCCACGTGGTTTTTACTCGCCATGCTCGTATTACAGATCCAGCTGCTGCTCCGGTTGCCGCTGCTCGTCCAGCTCCGGTTGCTCCAGCTGCTGCTGGAGGCCACGTAGTTTTTACTCGCCATGCTCGTATTACAGCTCCAGTTGCTGTTCCCGCTCCGGTTGCTGTTCCCGCTCCAGTTGCTGTTCCAGCTCCGGTTGCTGTTCCCGCTCCAGTTGCTGTTCCCGCTCCAGTTGCTGTTCCCGCTCAGTCGCATTTTATTATTGAAAATGGACAAATAAAGAGAGTTGACGTTGGGACAATGGATCCCGCTAATGCTCTGGCTACCGCTCCAGACGCAAAGACACGAAATGCGAAGTTATTTGATGCCATTCAACGTGGAGATGCAGAAGAAGTTAGATTTCTGATAGATCTCGGAGTCAATGTTGACGCCACTAACAATGAAGGAAAAACCGCGCTTGATTATGCTTGTGGAAGGAGCAGTAACATTTTTCGTATAATTTCTGAAGCATATGTTCGTAATAGGAGGTGTTGATCCGCGCTTAGTTTATTACAGAAGCTGTATAACCCTTGAAGTTTCAACAACTGAGGGCTATACAGTGCGATATTAAGCGTATCCTTAGTCGTATCCTTTTCTAATCTAAAATTACAGCATTAGTAGTAAATTCAGAGAGAATAATTACTTGCATTGTATTACTTCGATGAAGTACATTGACCAGTCACTGTCACGTGTGTTTTCATGATAGAATGTTCAGCGTTAATTAATACTAGGGAGGCGTACATGTCTGAAGAAGAGGATGATGATCTGGAGCAATTAATCGCTTTGGCCGAAAGCGGCGATGCAGAGGCTCAAAACGAGCTTGGAACGCTCTATGCGCTCGGAGACAGCGTTGATCAAGATTACAAAAAAGCAATGCACTTTTATATGGCAGCCGCAGAGCAAGAATTAGATGTAGCGCAGCTAAACGTTGCCGGCATGTATGCCAGAGGCTACGGTGTGAAAAAGGATTTCACCAAAATGATTGAATGGCTTCAAAAAGCCGCCGATCAAAATTTGGCAGTTGCGCACTACAATTTAGGCACCATATACGTTGAAGGCAGTTACGGAGTCAAGCAAGATTTAGAAAAAGCGTTCAACTTTTTCATGAAAGCAGCGGAGCAGGGTTATCCATATGCTCAATATGACTTGGCCCTAATGTACCAAGAGGGCGAATATGTGGAAAAAGATTATGAAGAAGCACTAAAATGGCACTTGAAAGCAGCTGAAAACGACGTTGCGGATGCTCAGTATTGTGTTGCAACGTACTATGCCTGCGGAATAGGAATAGAAGAAGATTACCAAAAGGCTTTTGAATGGTGCTTAAAAGCAGCCGAACAGGGGCATCATGAAGCTCAATTTCACGTCGGCCTACTATTGACCGGCGAATATCCAGGTATAGAAAAAAATGAACAGGAAGCAAAAAAATGGTTCATTGAATCAGCAAAGCAAGGAAACGTGCAAGCAGAAGAGCGACTCAAAGAGATGACTCTTGAGTAATGAAAAATTAAGGCATCTAGCTACGAGAGAGGTAAGCCTCCAGTTTGAATAGTGAGACGCTAAATGCTTTGAATGAGTGTAATTTTTGTTCGGAAACTACATTAAAAATCAAGAATGTTTGGACTGCATTAGTTCAGATGAAATTGGTGGTTTTTAAATTATTGATATTGGCAGCCTTTTGTGCTGCTTACATCTAGCAGGCTCCCGGCTTTGTCGGGACGCTATGACTCTTTTCTTAAATATAATAAAAATGCTTGTTGGGTATAAAATTTGCTTTTTATTAATGTTTTTGTGATTCAATTATGTCAAGGCATGGAGAGAATTGTGATAGATTTTTCTGAAAATAGTGAAAAACGGGGATTTTTCAGCAGGAATAGGATTGTTTCGCTGGCGATAATTATAGCATGCCTGCTTTTTGTAATTATTTTTTTTATAGAAAAATCTAAAGTGTTTGTGGATATGGTTCCTATAATTAGAGGAGAGATTTCATTAGATGGTGGGTTTTCAATTACGCTTATAAAAAATCGATACCCAATTTTAATAAAGAAAGACGATCCTATTGTTGGAAGTAGGCTTCGTTTTTCAGGAGATATAAAGTCGATTTTTTCAGAGACGTCACTTCTTTTGGCGCCAAATCACGGGGTTATTGCCGAGGTTGGGTCGCATTTTGGATATAACGCCATAAATATCGCCAAAAAAATGGGAGACTTGAGTAGATATTACACTTTTGAGCCAAATAGTAAAGTGTTTTCGTGCTTCTTAAAAAGTATTGTTCTGAATGATCTTGATAAAATAGTTTGTCCGAAAAATGTTGCGATTTCAGATTCTGTGAGCTCTATTGCGATAAATGATTGTCTATCAACAGCAAAGAATGTTTATGAAACACATGCAAAACAGCGTGCAATTATTGTGAATAGCAGCACTCTTGATGAAGAATTAAAGAATGAACAAATGCCAGTATCTTTCCTAATGATTGATATTCCAGGAAGTGAATTTCTTATTCTGAGAGGAGCCAAAAAGATCATTGAAAAATCTCCTGATATAAAAATAGTCCTATCTTTTAGTCGCAAAAATTCGCTGAAAAATACGGATGTAAGGTTGGAACTACAAAAAATTAAGGAGCTAGGGTTCGTATTTTATGTTGTAGAGGGCTTAGGTAATCTTGTTTTAGCTAACATCGATGACATTTTATCTAAGGACGAGGTTGTGGTTGTAATGACAAGAAATAAACTTATTTTGGATTATTAAATGATGGAGATGAAAATGAGAAAAAGTGTTCTATTAATTGGTATGTTGTGTGGTTTTTGCTCTGTAGAAGCTGAAATGAACGGCAATATGGAACGAATATTAGCACAAAACGCTGATAATGTGTCACAATCAACTGAAGCTTTAAACGCCCTCTTTGATGTATTGGAAAAAAAACGTGCGCCGCTAACAAAAGATATAGCGAAAAAAAATAAAGATGAAAAAATTACAGAACTAATTGAAGATGAGGATAAAGAAAACACTCGGCTAGCAATAGAGTTGGCATACTACATCATAAAGTGCAATGTCGAGCATATAGATCCATATTATATAAATAATGTAATAAAAGATCTAGAAAAATGTTCAGAAGAGTTTTCGGGGCAAAAAGCCAATGTTGTGAAATCAGCTGTAGGTGTGTTGCATGATATATTGTCATTTAATGAAAAATTACATAATACTTCACTTGAATTGCTTAAATTGATAAACGTTCATGAGTCACACAAAGCTAAAGCTTCTAATACGAAACATCCTTTCGTGGAGGATGACGAAGCGCTACTCGCGGCAGTGCATTATTCACTAAAGTACGTTGATTTACAGAAACTGGAAGATCTTTGCGTATTCATCAATGATAAAGCTAATGCTTTAGAAGAATCGAACAAAGATTCAGAAATAGCTGGTAAACTAAGACAAATTAAAGACGAGATAGGTGGTTTAATAAAGGCAATAAAAGAATTTTTCAGCGTAACAGAAAAAATAACTACCATAATGGATGAAAGCGAGCTTGCAGAGAAACACCCTGACCTGGAAAATCTCAAGAAAGCTGCACTGGATGCCATCAACGCTACTTCTTCAGCTATCGACTCGGCTAAATCTGCAATTGAGTCTGCTAAAGTCGTAGTCACTTCAACCATTAAAAAATGAGATACCTTGACGCAAAGACACTGGAGAACTCCTCCCACTGTAATAGCAACAGTGGGGGAGTAATTGCGGATCTTAGGATAGATCAAAATCTGAGTGACCAACTACTTTGTAAATTGTATCAACGCTGTTGCGATCTACTTCGGTCAATTTATCGTGGGATAATTTGCCCTCCTTCAGGAGATCGATATCAGAAATATCGCACAACTGCAGTGACGTTGGAGTTACGCTCCAGATTTTTTTAATCAGAACAGAACCTTTATTCAAAATCACAACTATTGATTCAGGAATTAGATTGCATGATGGTTCCAGATATAATGTTGATGATGAACGGAAGTGTGGAGTGAAATAACTTCCAGCTTTAACTGCAAGTAGTTCTTCTTTTGAAATAAGTTCCGAAGGACGGTGTCTCCATTCTGCAGGACTGCAAATCTTAATAATAAGTTTTGATTCATCTTCCTGAGATGGCGCTATGCAATATAACGGCATGCAATTTTCGCGAGAAACGACTTCAATTCTCCTGCTCCTATTAAATTCAACAGGTGAGCTTGTTCTACTGTCATGCGACACTTCCTGCAACAACTCTGCTGGATCGCATCGGAAAGCGTGAGATAATCTTCTTATCAAATCTGTATTTAACCTCCTTGACCCGGATTCTAAACGAGAAAGATAAGAGATGGAGATGCTAGTGATTTCAGAAAGTGACTCTAAAGTATATCCGTTTCTTTTGCGTAAATACTTCAGATGAGTCATCGGTGCATCTTTCCTTTTCCTACCGACTCTCTCGCCACCTGAATTAGATTCCAATGAATTAATGTCATTGAAATCTATCTCTTTCATTGGACTTAGACTTTGTCTTGCCATAATAACCTCTCAATTTTAAACAACGTATATTGTATACCAAGCGACAAAAAGAAAGTCCATAGTTATTTGTATAAAAAAATCAGTTTAAATATATTTTTTTTTTGATTTTTGATTTCCCATTAAAAATCAAACAATTATTTTTTTTATAAAAAAATAAAAATATCTGTTGAAAACGTGTACTTATTGATAATAGTATAGATACGTTATCTATTGAAATATATAGGTTTTTGTTGTTTTTGTATTGAAAAAGAAGTAAAAACAACGGAGACTGGCATAATATGAAAAGCTCAAAAAACAATAAATTAATATCGTGTGATAATAGTAAATTGTGCGAATTACACAATGACAACAGGCCACAAAAAAAAAGACAAGATTAATGACGCATAAATCGTATAAACACACAAGAATATATCACCCATTAAAAAAAAGAAAGATAAATTTAAATAAAATACAATTTGCTTTCGATGTAAGTATCGAAAATTTGCAGAAAGCTATAAAAACTTTAGAAACGTCTGATACTCCAGTTTTATCTAAGAGATATTTTGTTACTTCTGGCGTAAAAAAAAGCAATTGGAGCCACGAAAAAGAAATTATTGATTGGCTAATTTCTGTAAATATAGATGTAGCGCGCTTAGATTCCGACAAATTTCTCATAAAAAATAAAGTTTATTCCTTTAACATGGTTCTGATTTTAGCAAATAAAAAGCGTCGCGAGCTAGGGTTTAGACCTTTTTACGTTGATGGAATTACCGAGCATTAGAGTCACTCTTTGTGTATGATGAAAAAATATTGTACATTTCGCGAGTGCACATCTATAATCGCTCTTGCTGTTAGGAGATAGAAATGTATAAGATTACTTCAGTAAGAGCAACATCACTGGTCGCGGGAAATATGATTGGCTCAGGTGTGTTGCTGGCTCCGGCGTTACTAGCTCCGTATGGTACTATGTCTCTGGTCGGATGGTGCTTGACAACGCTTGGCGCGCTCGCTCTTGCTCTTGTGTTCTCTCGTCTTAGTATTTGGATACCGAAATCCGGAGGTCCTTATACATTTGCTAAACATGTTTTTGGAGATTTCGTTGGATTTCAGATGGCCTGGGGCTATTGGATTAGCGCATGGTGCGGTAGTGCGTCTCTTTTGGCTGGTGCACTGCAGTATATGTCGATTTTTTGCCCTGAGTGGATTGCAAATCCAATGTTTTCGATGTGTTTTGGCTGTTCAATGATATGGATTTTTACTTTTTTCAATATAAAAGGCATTAAAGCATCCACTTCCATAGAGATTATTATAACTACTATCAAGATATTGCCGCTGATTATAGTTGCAGTTGTCGGAATTTTTTTTGTGGATTTTTCAAATGTATTTAACATGGCTGATATTTCGAAGCACGGAATAGAATCTTTAGGAAAAATGTCCGGAGTGTTGCTGTGGGCCTTCATTGGATTGGAGTCTGCAACAATTCCAGCAGATAACGTCGAGAATCCTAAAAGGACAATTCCTCTTGCTACGATCTCCGGAGTGCTCATTGTAGCTGCAGTATATATATGTGGAGCGATAGTTATCGGAGGGGTGATTCCTGCGGAGCAGCTAGCTGTGTCGAAGGCTCCGTACGTTGATGCAGCTAGAGGTATATTTGGGGAATGGGGAGCAACTATTATGGCTGTCACTGGAATTATCGGAATTGTTGGATCTCTTAACGGTTGGATACTGATACAAGGACAGGTTCCGCTTTCCGCTGCTGAGGAGGGATTGTTTCCAAAGTATTTTGCAAAGACGAATAAGAATGGCGCTCCCAACGGAGTTGTGGTTGGTAGTAGTTTAATGACAGTGTTGTTTCTCCTTACGTATCAGCCAGCTATTGTGGAATACGTAAATGTATTAATAGATATATCGGTTATGTCTATGCTACTTCCATACTTTTACTCGGCAATTGCGTTTTGTTACATGGCAGTTATGAATAAAGAACAGTTATCTAAAACAGAAAAGATCACGCTGCCAATCGTTGGGTTGGTGTCGATTTTGTATACATTTTCGGCAATTTTTGGACTCGGTGAACATCTAATTAGTTTGGCGTTTATTATGTTCCTGGTTAGCGTTCCTTTTTATTGCACGATTAAAAAGAATTGAGCTTCCAAGAGCTGTTAGAGCGTTGATTTTGTTGTGTTTTTGAAAAAGCAACCTAAAAAGTATTGATTTTTTAGGTGAATCGTTTTAGAATACACAAAGATTGAGAGAATCAATCAAACGACGCAGATCGCGTCTTCTTTGAAGAAAACATCATTTTAAATTATTTAGGAGAAAAAGATATGAATTTCAGTGAAAGCAAAGCTAAGTTTTTAGCAAATATTCAAATAGTACGCCCAAAGTTGCTGTACGAATTTATCAGCTGCGGTCGCAATTCGCGATTTCTAACATTGCTAACGATTATTGCAGATGGACAATGCAACTGAAAAATATAATTTCAAAAAACGCTTGTTTTTTGTTTTTTTAGTATTATCTATACACTTGTAATAAAAAAAAGGAATGGAAAATGAAAAAGATATTAGTCAGTTTTTTTGTTGTATCTGTTGTTTTTGCTGGTAATTGTTGCGAATT
>JAISZX010000022.1 GCA_031284365.1 Holosporaceae bacterium | reverse complement strand
TTTTATGTCATTGGCATCAGCGGGAATTATTGTGAGTTCTTTTGTATCAAATGACGCCCGTGGAATGAAACAAGATCAATTGGAAACAATTATTGAAAGATATAATTGGACAGATGATTTGACACAAATTGACAAGGGAATAAAAAAAACAAAGAAACAAATAATTAAGGAAGCTAAAGATGTTCTCAGAACAAGATTTGGAATAAATACAGATGATGAAATATTACAATTGAGAGGTAGAGTAGCACAATTAGTAGATGATCATGGATATAAATATGTTACGCTATTAGGTGTAATCAGCTTTGCACTTTGGACCTATACAGATGGTCAACCTCTACCTGAACATGAATGATAAATAACACTCCACCAACGGGATTTCTTCGGAAATCCCGCTCTTTCATTAGATTTGCTGCAAAAGCCACTCGATCTCAGGTGCAAAAAACGCCTTACGCAACAGGCCTATTATGCTAAAAGACTGTTTCGAAATTAGTAATAAGATTTTTCTCTCTGTCGTGTCGAGAGATAGCAAGTTCAATTAATTTATCGAGCAACTCACTATAGGGAAGATCTGATGCAGCCCAGAGCTTTGGATACATGCTTATTTCTTCAGTAAATCCTGGAATTGTGTTAATTTCGTTCAGAAATATCTGAAAATCACCGGTAATAAAAAAATCGATGCGCGCCATTCCATCACAACACAGAACTTTGTAGGCGTTTACGGCAATTTCGCGAATATTTTTAACAACCTGAGTCGGCAAATCAGCTGGAATTTGCAGATACGCAGCATCTTTATCTAAATACTTTGCAGAATATGAATAAAAATCGCTATTTACTATAATCTCCCCGGGCAGAGAAGCTTCCGGATGCTCATTTCCAAACACAGAGCACTCGATTTCTCTTCCATTTATGAATTCTTCAATGATAACCTTATTGTCGTACAGAAATACTTCTTCAATCGCTTTGTTGAAATCACTTTTGGACTCCACCTTGCTCACTCCAACGGATGAACCAAGACTGACTGGCTTCACAAAGATTATTTCACCAAGGGCCGCTGTAATATTTTCGTAGAAAATTTTATCGGACTCATACCAACTGAAAGTCATATGTTTGGCGACCTTGATACCGGAATCTCTCAGCAGACGCTTCGTAACGTCCTTGTCCATACCAATCGCAGATCCTAAAACTCCGGCTCCCACAAACGGAACATCAAACATGCGCAGCAAGCCCTGAACCGTACCGTCTTCCCCGAAAGTTCCGTGAAAAACTGGAAAAACAACATCAACAACTTTCGATATTCTATCGTCGATTTTCTGTGGAAGATCAGCGGAAATTTCCTCCACAATGACGTTACACTGACACAGATCGTCGAACATCCGTGCAGCAAGAGGCATATTACATGCGATCGCTTCCTTTCCAAAATGAAAGCAACCGCATTTGTCTACCCCAACGAGCACAATGTCGTACTTTGTCCCGTCGAGACTCTTTATGATACTCTTCGCAGATTTGATCGAAATCTCATGCTCGGAAGAGCGTCCGCCAAAAAATATACCTACTCTAATTTTTTTCATTTTTTCCCATAGCAAGACCAAGTATGTCGCCAAGGCTGGCTCCGCTATCCGATGATCCGAATTCAGCCATTGCCTGCTTTTCTTCTTCAATTTCCAAAGTTTTTATCGACAAATTTACCTTTTTGGTACCTTTATCTATAGAGATAACCTTGGCATCAACCTTTTCTCCAGCCGCAAATCTATCGCTTCTGCGATCCTCGCGATCTTTTGCAAGATCAGCTTTTTTGATAAATCCAGTGGATCCATTACACAATGTTACTTCAATTCCATCCTCTTTGAGAGCGGAAATAACGCACGTAACGACCGAACCAACCTTAACAGCAACATCAACAAGACCATGCGGATTCTCAATCAATTGCTTGACACCAAGCGAAATTCTTTCCTTAGCTGGATCAATTTCAAGGACCTTCACCTTTATGCTGTCGCCTTTCTTGTACCTAGCAATATCTTCTGATTTTGCTTTTTCCCAAGAAATATCATTGGCATGAACCATACCATCGACATCATTGTTAATTTTCACGAAAAGTCCGAACTCAGCAACATTCGAGATTGTGCTCTCAAAGATGTGTCCAACTGGAAAATTCTTCACGATATCATCCCATGGATTCACCTGCAGCTGTTTTAGCCCAAGCCCCATGCGCCTTTTTGAAAGATCAACATCCAGAACTACGACTTCAATGTCTTCACCAGAACTCGCAACTTTGGATGGAGACATATTCTTTCTCCAGCTGACTTCAGATACGTAAACCAATCCCTCAACGCCATCTTTCACTTCGACAAAAATACCGTAATCGGTGACGTTTGTGACTTTTCCTTTGATGCGCGATCCAACTTTGAATTCTTCATCAACACCGCTCCAAGGATCCGGCGTCAACTGTTTCATACCAAGCGAAATGCGCTTCGTTTCCTTATTGAATTTAATAACTTTGACCTTAACAGATTGACCAGGAACCAGCGCTTCTGACGGATGATTAACCCTCTTCCAGGAAATATCTGTATTGTGTAGGAGACCATCCACTCCGCCTATATCAACGAACGCTCCATAATTCGTAACATTTTTTACTACGCCATCTATGATCTGTCCCTCTTCGAGACCAGACACGATTTTGGCCAATTCCTCAGCATTTGCTCCTTCAAGAATTCCACGCCTAGAAACAACTATGTTTTCACGCAGCTTATCCATTTTCAAAATTAAAAATGGCTGCTCAATCCCCATTAATGGAGTTATATCCTTAACAGGGCGCACATCCACCTGGCTTCCAGGCAAAAATGCTGTCGCTCCATTCAAATCCACCATAAAACCGCCTTTAACGCGATTGTATATGGTTCCCATAACACTTGCTCCATCGCGGAAAGCTTTCTCAAAATCATCCCACGCAGCTTCACGCAATGCCTTTTCGCGACTCAATACTATTTCACCGCTTTTATCCTCGTAGCGATCGACGAAAACATCAATTTTATCACCAATTTTTAGTTCAATTTTTCTTCCACTGTGATTAAATTCGCTGGTTGGAATTCTTCCTTCTGATTTCAATCCAACATCTACTGTGATAAAATTATCATCAACGGCCAACACCGTACCTTTTATAACTTTATTCTTCCAAGACGAATTCCTACACGCTTGCTCAAAAAGCTCAGCAAAACCAGTCTTTTGAGCACACAACTCCTCTGACATTCAATATCCTCTTTACACTTTTGTTATTGTCTAAATGATTAGAAACATAATATTATTTGTTAAAAAATTACCCTTGTCTCGCTTTAAAACGAGGATTGGTTTTATTTATTACATAAACCCGCCCCTTACGCCTAACAAGCCGACAATTTTTGTGCCTAGACCTAATGGTCTTTAAAGAATTAACAACTTTCATAAAAAACTCCCTTTCAAACATTGTGTATATCACATATTCATGAAAAAGTCAAGAACTTTTTTTTTACTCTGTGTAGGTTCATCCAGGGCTTCTTCCTAGAAGACATACATATCTCGCCTCTTGCTTGTTAAAGCAAAAAATTAATAATTGGTAGATCATATAGGAAAAAGCCCTAGATGAGCAATGGGAAAATTGACGCTTTTTTGACATTTTTTTTATATTGATGGTACCCGGTGGAAGATGTGTCGCGCCAATTTTGCTTTTTCCGAGTAAAAAGGAAATACATCATCTTCCCCACGGCTCTGTGGTGCACTGATTTTGGAGTTTTACTTTTAAAACTTTTGCCGTCGCGAGCACATCTTCCACCAGATAAATACTACGCCAAAAAAAAGTAAAAAGGGTAACAAAGTTGATCAATTCCACAAAAAAATGCTTGCCATCCATCAGATCCTTTTTCAATCTGAAATTTCAGGAAAATATTGATTATTTTATTGTTTTGCTGTTTTATTAATTTGTTATTAATCCAATTGGCGCGGCACATCTTCCACCGATTACCATATTATGAAAAATATGTTAAAAAAGCGTTATTTTTTGAGAGAAATGAATAATAATTTCAAAAATTAACAAAAATTTTACTATTTTAGTATAATGCGATAGCAGATGGAGAGTGTGCCGCACAGACTACGTCGACATTAAGTTCAGGGCTTTTTCTTGAGCAACAACAAATGGCTTTCGCAAACAAAACCAAAGCAAAAAAACATTTTGCAAATTTTTACAAATCATGTGACATGAGTACTATAAAAAAAACTACCATTCGAGGATTTGAGTATTTACATACATACTGTCCGCCCCAAAAGAGCGAACAAATTTTACTCCATATGCTACCTTTTCTTGTGTTTTTTCGTTATTTCGAATCAACACTATAGTAATAAAAATTCTTTAACCTCGCTATAAAATGCGCCACAAGTTATTTCACAGATAAAAGTTTTATCTTTTAATTGTTCCCAAGTCTGAGAATCGCAACTTTCTGTAATATTTAAGAATGTATTGCATTGATCAAAATTCACTTTTTTTAAAAAATTAGAGAGCGGTGGCTTTGCACCTTTCGCGAGAAAAAAAGCTCCTATACACGCTAATCCCATTCTATTATCTATTTGACTTCTTGCAATAGTAACGAGAAGGTCCATCATAAAATTGTTACCTTCTGCTAGCCTATACAGTACATTTTGATCAAACTCTGGTAATACTCCATTATTAAATGAATATAGCAATGTTTCGACGAATGCGCAATATCTTTTATTTTCTTTATCGAAGAGTTTAAAAAATGACAAATTCTTTGCATTTGTTTCGTACTTTTGAGAAGTGGCAAAATAAATGTATTTAATTTTTCAAAAAAGAATTGTTAATAACTGCATAATTATCAAACACATGCAAATTGATTTTATCCATAATGTGCAACATTCTTGCTTGAAACAGCAATACTGAATACGGTTCATCTGAACTCAACACTGCTTTATTCCAAAATTCTCTTAGAAAATTAGGTTGTATAAAAGAGTTTTTAAGAAAAATTTGCGTAACTTAAGTTTTTTTTGATTGATTTTTTAAATTTGTGGATACAATTCATTCTTGACTGAGCAAAAAGACAACAGGCCTTGATTTTAAATAACTATATTCCGACTTTTTTTTTAGTCATTTTCAATTTTTTGTTTCTTAATTAAGATTTTTGTGCTATATAATAGCAGACCTTGTCCGTTGTGATTTGGAGCTGGACGGACTTGTGTTGATTGCGTGAGCTCCTTTTAATATGGTGAACTATGACAAAGAAGTTATACATCGGAAATTTGGCGTATTCCGTGAACGATGATTCGTTAAAAAGCGCTTTCTCCGCGTTTGGAGAAGTTGAGTCCGCAGTTGTTATAAAAGACAAAGCTAGCGGTCGTAGCAAAGGGTTTGGGTTCGTGGAAATGTCTACCGATGAATCAGCTGCAGCAGCAATTGCAAAGATGAACAAGACTGAGTTCTCTGGGCGTATGATGTTTGTTTCCGAGTCTCATTCCACAGATGGTTCTCGTGGCGGTGGCGGAAATAGTGGTGGCGGTGGCGGTGGCGCTCGTCGCTTCGGGCAAAACAAGCCTGATCGCAGACCGAGATAGTTAAAACTATGCTTGCCGATACTTTTAGATAGATATGTTTTCTATGTGTATCGGCAGCTTCCAGTCGGCAATCAAAATAACGTCGTATCTGGAAAAGCAGTTGGCCGATTTTTTGTTGTGTCGCATAAATATTTCAGACGTACGTCGAATACGTTGTAATTGTTTGTCGGTGATGGCGTTGTAGCACTTATCGGCACTCTTTCTAGATTTTACTTCTACAAACACTATAATATCGCCTCTTTTAGCGATAATGTCTATTTCTCCGCAGACTGTTTTATATCTTCTGGCCAAAATCTTGTAGCCTTTTATTTTTAATAGGCAAACTGCAACAAATTCTCCCAGATATCCTTTTGTTGCAGTCGAGTTCACGTTGAATCCAAATTCACTCATTTTTTGAGATTTCCAAGGAAGTACGAAACTTCATCTTGCCACACCTGATCGTCACAATTATTTATTGCTACTAGTGCAATAAGGTACTCTGCTTGTGTTCCGGCATATCCACCAATACATTCCTTGATTAAAAATAATTGCCCAACCATCTCAGATGCAGCCTCCGTCAAGTTGTTTTGCTCAGAAAATAAGCTGGCAAGTGCTGATATACATTTTAACCTTTCGGATCTGTTTTGCTCATGACTATTTTGTGGCGAAAATAAATTAAACAATGATAGCCCCTTTTTGCTAAAATGCCGTTCAATTTGAAAATAGCAGTATTTTTTTATTGCTGTAACTTTATTTAAAAGATCACTATTATCTTCTGGTAAATTTCTGAATACGCCTAGCACGTTATTGAGCTTAGTATCTGTTAAGCCAAACTGTCTAACATCCATTCCATCAGCTCCAACTACAAGCAAAGCGCCAATTAATTGTATAAGTTTTTTCATTTTATCCCCCACATATTTTGTTCTATATTGTAATACATATATAATTTAAATAAAGAAAATAATGCAAAAAAAGTGGTTGCAATATGCTCGTTCTATACGATAGTCCGAATTTTATTGCTGTGATAGTGTTAAATTTTCAAGCAGCTGGTCTTTATTCTCATTTTGGACAGTATACAATAAATATACAAGAATAAAGCTCAGGCTACCTGAATGAACAGTTGATCTAGCACAATCATACCGGATCTGAAAAAAACTTTGCAGATCCGGATGCTTGTTGTCCAATGTTGAATGTCCGAAACTTAATATATATAGGTCTCGTTAGGAAATTTTAATTTATTAGAAAAAGCTGTATAATTCTTCAAATTTCAACAAGAAAAGATTTATACAGCATGATAGAATATAACATTCCCAACGATGTTTTTCAAAAAATTTGTGATTTTTTAGTTACGATTCCGAAAATTCACATCAAAAACGAAAAGAAAACGCGTATTTTTATTAAAGCTGTGCACTATTTATCGCGCACAGGTTGTCAAGTGCGCCTCTTGCCAAAAGAATAGGGAAACTGCTTTTCCGTATATCAAAGATTTCTGTATTGGAAAAAACTTGGAATTTTGGAATCGATGTTTAAGTTTTTTCAAGAAATTGATCAAGAGTATTTTATGATTGATGGTTCAATTATTCGAGCGAATCAGTGTGCTGCAGGCTATAATAATGGTGGCGGCGAAGATCTCGGACGAAG
>JAISZX010000122.1 GCA_031284365.1 Holosporaceae bacterium | reverse complement strand
GACGGACTCCGCGGGTCCTTTATGCTCGCAAAGGCCTCTTTCAGCATCATTTTCCTCTCCTGTAATTAAAAACTTCACTCCTTTATAACTCTTTTTATGCAAGAATTAAATGGCCCTGGAGTAGTAACGAAAAATTAGCTTTTGGTGCTTGACTCTATACACAGTATCTTGTTAAAGTAAAAAGCGATGCTTAATTGCGCCTCTAGGAAAAAATCCTAGAGGCACTTACAATAAGAGGCTGCTTGGGAATAAAGTTTACTAGTTATTAATTTTATGATATACGTTATCTATAAGATGTGGTTGGATAATGCAAGTGAGTAAAATATCTTTGGATTGTGATTTCCCGATTAAAGAACTCGGTAAAGCAATT
This sequence comes from Holosporaceae bacterium, assembly GCA_031284365.1. Classification (GTDB taxonomy): domain Bacteria; phylum Pseudomonadota; class Alphaproteobacteria; order UBA3830; family UBA3830; genus JAIRMQ01. The sequence continues at coordinate 3,498 of JAISZX010000122.1, read as the reverse complement.
CCTTATGGGATATACGATTTTCATGGCGATTGGCAAAAACTAATAAACGAACACAGTTAGTGCCACTCATTCGTCAAATTTTCCCTCTGCGGCCAAATCTACTGAAGTTTTGCGAGCGTCAATATTTGCTCCATGTCGTAGAAGCAATCAGAGCTTTCTCCCAGAGGCATTCATATAGCGCTATTCGCTTGTTAAAGCAAAAAATTAATGCCTGATTGGCGCTTTAGGAAAAAGCCCTGTATAAGCAGTATAGTTCCTCCATCAATACAATGCAGAAAATGTTCTATACATATTTCCCAAAGGATCATTCGGAGATCCTTTATAGATGGTAACGGAATCACCAGTTTGCGGTGCATCTATCTTTCTATGTACAAGTACTTTGGGAAACAGAAGATTGTAGAATGCTTGTGCATCAATAGGAATTTCATTAACAACAGTTCCTGTTATATCTTCGATAAAATTCTTTATAAGTCTTGTCGCACTATTGAGTGAAAAATTCAACGCATGCGTTCTGAATATTTCGGCTTCTCGTTCTGTATTCGCATCTTTTGACATTTCCCTCCATTGAAAAATTTGTTGATTTTGCCTGTCTTCCAATATAACGTGCTTGCCCTTAAATAAAAGCGGTGTTATGCCGAATATTGTTAATATTTCTTCACAATCTTTCCAGTTGACTACTAACCCATTGTCGGTGGACGACAAATAGGGAGTTTCCGCATTCTTATTTTTGACCCAATATTTTACACTACTGTCTTCTTCTGAGAACGCAAACACTCGTACATAAATTGCTCGTGCGAGACTTTTCACATCTAATGTATCAGCAAGACACTTTTCCCATGAATCACCTAAAACAACTTTTCCGAATCCGCTTTTTACAATCGTTGTTAACACGTAAAACAGTGCATTTGCAATTTTACTGTCGCTCTTATTTCCTTGTGATATTTTTACAACATCATCAATAACTTCTTTGACTTTATTCTCGTTACTCTCCAGCGTTGTTTGTATATAATTCAGGATCGGATTGTTTTTAGGATCCAAATTGTATTCTGTTAACATTGGAAAAAACATGTCACAAAAATTACCATTAGAGGTTACAGTTTGAACAAGTAAAGGTATGAAATTTTTATAGGAAACATCTTTGCATACCATGTAATGAAAAGCATGGGTAAGTTCGTGCACAAATATCCATTCTAAACCATCATCACGATAGCAATCGTCTTCAATGTATACGCTATTTTCACTACAGCTGAAACGGGAAGAATCTTTGCCCGATGTTTCTTTAATCTTTATTTTTGTAAAATTTGAGGCAAATACACCTTTTTCAGAATTCAATAACCCTACAACAAGAAGTGACGCAAAACGCTGAAATCCAGAATAATTATCAAGTATTTTTCCTATAATTTCCCTTAACCGTTTTTTTTTGTCATCCGACAGTTCGCTTAAGTCAAAAAAATTATCACATTGGGCGAGAATGATGTCCTTTTGCCCTTCACAAAAATTAGTTTTCGCTTCGTTGTCGTAACTAAAGGAAATGTCTCCTACCTGCTTTAAAAATTTTTTTAGAAGTGAATCATCGGGTTGTTCTGCTGCAACTATTTTTGCGCATGCCTTAATGGAAGGCCAAGATATGTCAATCACATAGCACTCTTCTCCGTTAACTTTTCGCACCTGATAGCCCACCTTTTGCGCCAAAGAGTATAGACCTTTAAAAACAGCTAATTCACACGTGCTGTAAATAACAGGGTGTGCTTTGTTAGCAGTGCAAAATCCATTAATCTTTTGATATATGCTTCCCCGTTCTTTTCTGCCACTTACGTCATTGATATTAAAACCGGACAAAATCTTATTTAACGCTTTTTTCTGTTCGACTGCAGATGCGTCAAAAAATGCACATAACAACATTGATAATCCAACGAAATGTAAACTCTTTTTCATTTTTTTTCCTCATCAACAGCTTCTATGCGTGTAAGTATATTGCAACTACAGTTAATTTTTGATTAAAAAACGAACTTTTCTCAGCAAATATTTTGCGCATTTCACTATTGAAATGACGAAGTAGGCCGGTCGCTTAGCTTTTGAATTTATCGAATGCTTTAATGTTATCAAAATCTATATCCAGAGCTTCAGCTCCAGCAAACGAAAAATAGTACGTCTGGTAACCATTAAGCCTACGCGCTGGTTTAAGATAATTCTCCCACTCGCTGAGGGGTGGCAGTTGCCCAGAGCGATTATGAGAAACCAACATATATTCTCTTGACTGCAATCCACGGATAATATCAGGCGATACTTCTCCAGACTCCAATCCTATATCAACTATGCGATTCATTTCATTCTCTGTTAGAACGCTAAGCAAACTTGGTTGCCCTTTCGCATTAAGAAACAGATAACCGCCGAAAGTGTCCAGCATGTAATACTCAACATAAGTTCTACTTAAACATGTATTAAAAAAAAAGTTTGCAAAAACAGGATCTTTAAGATGCGTCTTATCATAAATCGAGAGATGCTTGGAAACATCATCTGTATGTACTTTGAAATATTGATAAATCGATTTATTTATATTGTCAGCCACTTCAATTTCAAGATTTACGCCTTTTTTTACAAATCTGCTTATATGTCCGTTGTTGAAGGCTCCTATCGCTATTTTTTCATCAGCAACGCCAGTTAAAAGAATTTTTTGAATATTTTTATCTTTTATGTTCGAACAGAAATCAGTTCCTGTCATGCCTGGCATTGAGTAATCAACTACAACGGCAGATATCAGTGAAAATCTGTCAAAACTATAAATTTCACGATGCAAACAGTTTATATTCAGCATAATAGACTTCCACTCAGAAGTCTCATCTTCACCACTCTTCGTCAAATCAGAACAATCCAGACGATTTACTTCACATATTTCGTTTATATAATTCAAAGCCTTAGCTGGATTGGTGAATTTTTTAAACGTTACACTAGAAGCAGGAATAATCTCTGTAAGATTATCAAACAAACTGTCTAAAAACACAGACCTATCATCTACTAAAACGACAGTAGTAGGAAAAAAACAGCTTAGCAAATTATTCACTTTAACACCTTATGTATTTGTCTACTACTTTACTACATATATTATATTCGTGCAATATGATGATAGTATTAATACTCTGTTGTTCGAAAGCGTATTTAGTTGCATACCTGCATGGTACTTAATATTTTATCAACAATTTCTGTTTCATAATAGTGAACATTTAATCTTTGGAGTGAAAATGTTGTCTAAGATTGTGTCAGTAATGCAACGGAGGGTAGGCTCTTAGAAGGGCTCATATAGGAGCGATTCTTATCGAATTCGCCATTGCCATTCCGGTATTAATGGCGATTCTGAATTACATTCAGGAACTTTGTATATCTTCGATAATTCCGACGTCGGAACTTCTTCCTTCAACGATGATAATACAACCTTTGCTTTAAATGCTGCGCTATAATGACTACTCATACTTGCCTCCTCTTATTCCATCTATATTAACA
>JAISZX010000083.1 GCA_031284365.1 Holosporaceae bacterium | reverse complement strand
CCAAAATTACAAAAAAAATACCGGATGCAAAACTGCGGTTTCAAATATTATGCTTGATAATTTGGTGAATTTCGAAAAATTGCTAAAGCTTATTAAATATGAAAATTGAATTCCGTGCTAAGTACACTCTCCAAATTTAAGAGTGTATAGCGTTAAGTATGATGTTCAAAACTGAAAATTTTTGAATTTTATCCTGCATGGTGATTGACATTCAATAGAACTTTCTATATAAATGATCTTGTTGTTTATATTTACATATGGGGGGGAATTATGAAGAAAAATTTAATGATAGGCGCAGCGGTGTTTTCGTTGGCAAATGTGGATGGAATGATATCTGATGGTAGATCTTTTAAAGATCGTATTGAGAAGCGTATAACGGATAGTATTCCAAGTCTTGTTGTATGTAATTTAAGAGAATTAGAAGTATCTAGGCAAGAACTTGTAGAAGGAAGTGGACTGAACTCAACGCTTTCTTTCACAATCAATGGGACTAGTGTTGAGATTGGTTTCGATGAAAGTTATGGAGACGAGTATATTTTTGAGTACATTTTCAATATGTTAACAAGAATAGGAGAAGAAAGTATCGGGGAAAAAGCTTTTTTTCAGTGTTGGGATTGCCCTGTTGTAGTTAGCATTAACGATCGTGTAAAGTATCTAGCAGGGAGAAGTTTTGGTTGTCTTTCCCCTTCTGCTTCACTTTCTTCTTCATTAAGGGTGTATTTTGGTGATATGAGTCAATTGGAGAGGATTGATGATTTAGCTTTTGTTAACAGTGGCATAAGAAATATAGAAATTCCTTCGAATTTAAAAGTCATAGGGAAAAATGCTTTCAGCGGCTCTGCGTTGAGGGAGATTGATATACCAAGTACTGTAAAAAAAGTTGACGAATTTGCTTTCGTACATTGTGAGCACCTGGAAAAAGTAAGGTTTTTGCCTAATTTGTCTTGTGAAGAACGTGGAGTGATTGAGCCGATTAAGTTGAAATTAGGGCATCGATCGTTTTGGGATTGTGAAAAACTAAGTGAACTTCATCTGTCTAATCGTCCATGTTATATAGGCTCATATGCATTTAGTTCAAGTGGACTGACGGTTTTTAGTGCCGAAGCCCGGTTAAGTATTGGTGAACAAGCTTTTTGTGCTGTCAATTTGGATTTGGTAGTTGTTCCAAATGGTTCTGAATTGATAATTGGTTCGTGGAATAGAAAAGGACATCAGATACTTTTTCGTGATGAGGATGGTATAATACTGGAAGCGAGGGATTTTCGACTGGCACGGTGATTTTATAAATAAGATCACTCTGTTTGTCTGATGCGAATAAAAATGCACGCTATTACTATTGGTAGCGTGCCTTCTTGTGTTAGCTAATTGTAGCGAATTTGTCAGTTTGTGAGATCATTGAGCATTTATAATGTATTGATTGTGATGTGCGATATACAATGGTGAAATTTTTGATTCCCTGCTGATTAAATGTGAAAAATGCAGCAAATTTTTGGCTTCTCTAAAATCTGTGATGTATACAATATTTGGAGAAGCATCAATTGCATCTCCGATAAGTGTTGCGTCGTCCGGTATTTTATCTTCCAAAGATTCATACGATGAAATTCCGTAATTGTAATCATTTATATGATAATACACCTGATTTTTTTCGCTTTTTATGACAACAACATTTGTATTACTTTGTTGTGCGTAGATTTTTCTGATCACGTCAAAATAACTTACGCTAACTGATGGCAATCGCAGAGATAATGCCAGTCCTTTTGCAAAACTTTGCGCAACTCTTGTTCCAGTGAAAGACCCAGGACCAGATGCTGCGATAATTCCATTAATTTTTCGCAAATCTATATCATATGATTTAATAAGGTTATTTGCGAGCCAAACTAAATTCGCTGCAGCATCAATATGTTCATTGACTTCATAAATATTTCCTTCATATGAAATAGCTACTGAACATCGCTTAAGACATGCGGAAACTGCTAATACATTTTTCACATTTACTCCATTATAATTTTTGTTCCGTCAATCCGTAGCGCGATTTTTCCATCCAGAAGCTGCAAAGCGTCATTTCCAAAAATTTCATTTCTCCATCCAGAAAGACATTTTACATCACGCTCTCCATTAACCAACCTCTCGAGATCTTTCGACGTAGCAATAACTGTGTTGGCAACATTACAGTTTCTGGAACGAATTTCCAAAAATGTTTTCAATAAACTAATGACATCACTTTGATTATCCGGCTTTTTCTTTACATCAACTTTGATTGCGATTTTTTCTGCGAATATTAAGAATTTTTTGTAATTTTTATTTTTAATATTTCGCGAATTTTTAACAGATTGAATAAAGTCAACCCCTTTTTTGCAAATTGCGTTTAATATATTGTTATTTGCAATCGATTTGGTGGAAATATTCATTTCTGATGCATAGTTGTTACGCCATTCCACAAGCTGCTGATAAATTATCTGATCTGTTTCATTCAGCATGCTTTGCGGATTGTTACTCTTTTCTTTCATTTGGCGCAGCTCATCGATCAACCAGTTTTTTCGATTTAATTGAATAAGTTTTTTTAATTGTATTTTATATACATCTCGCAGATAAAAAACATCATTGGCAGAATATTCCAGCTGCTTTCTGCTAAGCGGACGCTTTCTCCAATTACTCATGCAATGATTTTTTTTCAGTTTTTTATCGAGATACCTAAAAACTATTGACTGATAACCAATGCAGCTGTCAGTACTCAAAATAGATTCGTACAATTGAGTGTCGTAAAAATTTTGAGTGTCAATTCCTGATAATTTCAGCATTTCCAAATCCTGCTCGGCTGAGTGGAAAACTTTCATGATGTCAGGATTGCTGAAAATGTTATTCAGAGGAGCTACGTTAATGGCAATTGTATCAATTAGATAAACGATGCTTGGAGTTGCCATCTGTATCAGGCACAGCAAAGGAATTTCCAAATTCTCTCGGATAAATTCTGTATCGACAGCCAAAAAACGATCCTCAGCAGAAACGCTTTCCATTTCTTCATTAATATTTTTCAAAAGATCATTTAATTTATCTTCAGTATCAACTAAAAACATTCATCGAACATCTTATCATAAGCAAAAACTTCACACATCTCTCATTTTTTCTAAAGTTAAAGATGCATGCGCCATTTGTTTGACGAAAATCCACCTGTATCAAAAACCAAGCTTTCGTGCCGAGTGGTCATTGACGGACTCCCGGATTTTGAAGTAATCCACATCAATAACACAATTATCGGACTAACTATCGCACATTAAATGTGTTATGTCAAGCTTTTTTTTGAGAAATCTATTGCTACATTCAATGATTTTTCCAAAAGTAACGCAAACCTCTCATATACGAGAGTATTTTAGTCCTTAAAAAAATAATTGCCATATGAAATGCTTTTTTTTAGCGTAAATGCCACTTATTCTGCGCTGACACGAGATACGTTAACGCCCTCTTAACCATTTTCATCACACAATAATGAATATTCAACCATAACCTGCAGCACAATATGGTAGAACTTCTGCTGTCACGGTATTACAAAATAGTTTGGCATCCAGAATATACGGTGATTTAAAAATAAAGGAAGGTGAGGTTAAAATAATACTTGAATGCTTTTTATGTTACGAGATTGGTAATAAGCGTACATTTTCTGATAAAAGGAAAACAGCCGATGTTTCTCCTAGAGAAGCTTTTGGGTTTTGTGTACTGAATCCACCAACACAAATTCCGACTAATTTGTCATCATTCACGTTCACTAGTTTCTTTACATCTATTGTAATTTTTACACCAAAGTCTAGACTATTTGACAATAACTTGCCTGGTTAGTTGTTTAACATTTTTTTAACCATTTCTGCTACAGCTTCTGAAAAGGAAACTACTTGTATTTGGACTGTATGACAAACCAAAAAGGCTCTGCCGTACAGCAAAGCCTTTCTTAAACAATCTTTAATTATCTAGCACGAACTGTCTAGTCTCACAATCATCCGCAAGTCTAAACATGGTTCAACTGCTTATATAAAGCAGATTGCTCATTCTCATCTAGTCGGTCAAACGAAGCCTTCTGCTCCTTCGGCTTCAACCCCCTAAATAAATCTACATTCCAATAACCCATACACCCAACAAGAATATTATGCTGCTCACCACGACTCAACATACCAAAGTACACACTATAATCACAGCCATGTTCCCTCAACGAAAGAATGAGATGCTTTCGACCATCAACACCCAACTTAGCAAAGAAACTCTTCTTACTCATCCAACTCAACTGATTGAAATACTTGACCATGTTATCATAACATAACGTATCAAACAAATGTACCCTGCAATCCGACCTTAATTTGCAAAAGATAGTTAACTGATCATCTTTCTGATTATGTATACCTAACTTATAAAGGAAACTACTATAACGATCATATGCATCTAATTTAGCGAAGAAAGCCATCTTATTCTCTGAAGTCAATCTATAAGATATGTTTATCTGCTGATGAATGCTAAGCTTATTAAAGAAGCGCATCTGCTCACGCGAACTCAATTTATTAAATAAATCCGGATTATACCTATGAAATCGATTAAATAAATTCCACCGATTATCAGGCTCCAACTTGGCAAACAAAACAACCTGTCTCTCCGCACTCAACTCAGCAAAGTACTTCAGCTGATTCTCAACCTTCATCTTAGCGAATAAAATAAGTGAATCCATCTGCACATCCTTAATCAAACTATTGAATAAATTCAGTTGAGCATCCAGATTCAAATGCTCAAAGAAATTCATCCGATTCCTGCTCAATTCACCAAATGAACTCAGCTGAGCATCCAGATTCAAATGCTTAAAGGAATCCATCTGATTACTGTTCATGCTCAATCCATCAAAGAATTTTATCTGAGCATCACTCTTCATCAGACCAAAGTACTTCAGCTGAGTATCTATATCTAAACCAGTAAATAAGTTCAGCTGATCTTCCGATTCAAGGCGCTTGAAAAAATCAAACTTAACATCAAGAGTCAATCGACTAAACAAATACAACTTATCAGGCATATCTAGACGCGCAAATAAAGCTATCTGATCATTCCATTCAAGGTGATTAAATAGATTACACCTAGCATCGTGCTGCAATAAATCAAATAAATCAAACTTATCCTGCATGTTTGACTGCGTGAATAAATACACCTGATCATCCACCCTTGCATAACTAAAGAAAAGTAACCACTTATTCCTATCACTATTTCTAAACTCTCCCAATAAGGCAAACTTATTATTGTCATCCTGCTCAGCGAACAAAGCCTTCTGTTCTTCTAGAGACGACATCCAAAATAAACGACGCCTACACGCCTGATCAGCATCAGCAATCAAAGCACGCTTAGAACCCAGATTAGAATAACGAAAAATAGCCGAATAAAGAGGAGCAGGCAATCTCCTAGATAAAGCTACTTTACCCTCGTTACTCAACGATTCGAATAACATAACCGCCATAACCGTATCCAAAGCATGTGGACAACCAAGAAAACGCGAGAGATAGAAACACAACAGATCTTTCTGCTGATCTATGCTCAACAGACGAAATAAGTCCCTCCTATCACTATTACTCAAACACCGAAAGAAATGTTGGCGATCTTCCGCACTCATACAACGAAATGAAACCCTTTGGACACAAGAATCCAATTCAAAAAACTCGCTCTGTCTCGCATCCATTCTCGCACTCATTGCTGAAACAGCACCAGCAAGTAAAAAAGCACCAAAATATATTATTTCCTTCATCTTCACCTCTACTTTACATCTTACACACGAACATACGCTACACTATGGCACATTATGGATGCAATTGCAAATTGTGTTTTTTTTGTTTATGCCATGAATTAAAAAACTTAGATGCTGATTTGGTGCGTCCTTCATGTTTTTCATGTGTAACGCACACATTAAAATTATCACAAAAAAATATAATATTGAGAGATTTCTTAACCATTTCTGCTACAGAATAATGAATGTTTAACTTTTGGAGCGGAAATATTGTCCAATATTGTGTCGGTAATACAACGGGGAGGGGGCAGGCTCTTGGAAAGCCTCATATAGGAGCGATTTTTGTTGAACTAGCTATTGTCATGCCGGTACTGATAGCTATCATATATTATTTGCACGATATTCCGAAATGCAAACGCATTCAGAAGAAAATGGAGTTCTGCTTACACTGTGCCGTAAATATTTTGAGTCTGTTTAGATCTTGGATTTTTGAAAACATTGTAAATAAAAGATTATGTAGTTGCTTATGAATTGACAGCTGGAGCTAACATAAGCACTGCTTAGGCAGGCGTCTCATTGAAATTTCTTCGATAAAAAAACATATATTGCTGCACGATTCCTGCGTATTTGGAAAAGCGAGATTTATCAAAACTGCCATTGTATCGTTCGTCGATAATGCGCTTGATCCAAACGTCGATGGGGAATGCGTCAACTTTATGCAATCCGAAAAGCGCGATGCAGTTTGCTACCTTATCTCCTATGCCCGTAAAACTTTTGAGAAAATTTACGGCGTTAAAAGAATTCATGGTTTTTAGTTCTTGAAGATTTAAATTTCCCTCTATAACGGCTTTTACAACATTTTGTAAATATCGAGCTCGGTATCCCAGTCCCAGAGCTAAAAAATCGTTTTCCGTGTATTGGGAAAGAAGAATCGGAGTCGGAAATCGACCATCATAGGGTTGACACAATTTCACAATGATATTTTTGATGCGGGGAATGTTGTTTTGCTGAGATATGAGAAATGTCACAAGGGTTTCCCACAATTCTTGCCGCAGTATTCTTATGCCGTAACCGTAATCGACCGCCGCTGTTAGATACGGATCGCAAATCGCTTTTATGTTTGCCTTTATTTTTCCATAATCTCTTCCCAGATCGAAATAATCGAACCATATTTTGTTGAATTCTTCCGAAGAACATTCAAAAACATAGTCCTGTTTTTCTTCTTTCTGACGAATTAACAATCGCTTGTTAAAAGCTCTTACTTCCCAGATATTCTTTGAAATTTCAGATATGCGAAAACACTGTCCAGAGTTTGCTATTTGATGCAGATTGAAATCCGACAGATGAATTTTCATGTACTTATTATTTTCCATTCTAAGATTAGTTTTTCGAGACTATATTTAGCGTTGGCAGAACTTGTTGATGGAAGTCTAAAAATTTTTTGAGTAATATTTTTAGAGAAATATTTCATGGCCAATTGGTAAGCCTTTTCTCCGTTGGCGTAAATGTGATCGACATGAGAGTTATTTAGTATTTTTAGTAAATTCATTGGAATCGTATTTTTGATGCTACTGTCGCCCGAGGCTTTGATATCGCAACTTTGCAGCGCATCTGCAAGAGCGATCTTGTGGGTCAAAAGCATTTGTTTTTTAGCGATAACTGTTTCCGGAAAAGAGTCTGTTTGGGTAATGTGAGCAATTACTTTCCAAAATCTGTTTTGCGGATGTCCATAGTAAAAACCGTATTCGCGAGATTTTATAGACGGAAATGTACCCAATATTAAAATACGCGAACTTGCATCGAAAATTGGCTCAAACGGATGAATTAACGGCATTTACTATTGTTTTCTATTTCTAGAAGTTTCTTCTTTATATTTAGACCTCCGGCATATCCTGTTAAATTTCCATCGAATCCGATTACTCGATGGCATGGTATAAAGATCGCGATCGGATTTTTAGCGCAGGCTCTTCCAACAGCTATGCATGATCGCGGATTATTCACGGCAACGGCAATTTCTTTATAGGTTTTTGTTTTTCCATAGGGAATTTTCATTAGCTGATTCCAAACGGACGTTTGAAAAACCGATCCATCGATGGCAAAATCCAGATCAAATATTTGTCTCGATCCATCCAAATACTTTCTTAGCTGAACAAATGCTTTTTGGATTAGTGGAGACTCGACACTTCTAGCATTCAAGAAACAACTGCCAAAACTTAGTCCCATCACGGAAATTTTATCAGTCAAGATCGTTATTTCTCCAAGAATTGTTCGATAGCAAAAATAATCCATAATTGTTTCCTTAAATCTATAAAAGCAGATGGATTATTTCTGTTTCCATGCGCTTAATCTTGGAGTCCAGCGAGGCACGTTGCGTTTGTATTGCAGATAATCGTCGCCGAATCTTTTTTCCAAATCCTTCTCTTCGAAAAACGGAAAATAAACGGTATTTCCCAGAAAAAATACAATGAACCAGCCAAAAATGCACCAAGATCCCAGCAGCAACGACTCGGCAATCAGCATAATTAACACGCTCGTTATCATCGGATTCCGGACATAGCAATAGGGACCGGCGACAACTAATTTTTTGGGAGGATCCCATGGAGCGGCAGTCCCTTTTCCTATTTCCGCAAAAAGCCGCATTGTCCAACCAGCAAGAAACAGTCCCGGGATTAGCAGAAATGTTCCGATAATTACGAAAAACGTGTCTTGCATTTTCAGATCATAGTCTGAAAAATAGAGAACGGCTGCCGGAATAACGACTAAAACAGTAAACGGTAATAGAATAACAGTTTTTATCCATCTCCAAAGCATATTAGTCTCCCAATATTTCTTACATTATATTCTACGATTTTATTTTCCTCCACTTCTCGAACATGCGTGAAAGATTGACGCCGGAATTTGGAGGAAGAGCCGATACATCTTCGAACCATTTCAGGTCATTCGACTCGTCAGAAATTTGTATATCCTCATCATTATCGGTCGTTTTTATCAAAAACCTAACGTCATAATGATAATGGGCCGGAATTCCTTTGTATTCCGGGATCAGATGAATGCCGATGTCGAAAATTTCGCCAGACAATAACTCTATGTTTCGCAATCCGGATTCTTCATGAGCCTCTTTTAGAGAAACCCGAGCAAGATCGGAATCGCCGTCGGCATGTCCGCCAAGCTGTAACCAACGTCCGTCTTTTTTGTGAAGAGTAAGAAGAAATTTCGTGCCATCGCGATTTACCAGCCAACAGGATCCGGTGAAATGCCCGACGGACAGCGACCTGTCGAAGCAGTCTTCATGCAAATTCAAAAAATCCAGCATTTTTACTTTATCTGCTTTTTCTGTTTCATCCGTCGGATTGTATCGTTCCAACTTTTCTCTCGGATTTTTTCTGTGCATAGAAATTCTCTAATTACTGCTGTAATGCATCGAAAATATGACGCTTTTTCTCGTAGAAATATTGTATGATTTTTGCATTTGCAGATTTATTTGCAATACCATATTTATCTATAAACTTTTTTATTTTTTCACGAGCTTTCGAAATTTCGGATTCACTTTCCGCCATCAACTCCACTTCCAAAAGATTATAAAAAAAATCATCGGCTGCAAAAGTCACAATATCCAAATCGATGTTAAATTCTCCAAGCTTATATTTTTCCCGTTTGGTCGTCAAATTCGCAACTTCAACAAAATTTGCATCTCTTATTGAGACGATATTAAGTATCTTACAAATTTTAAACTCATCTTCAACTTCATCGTAAATATCTAAAAAACGATTTTTCCTGTCTTTATCTTTGGATACTTTCAGATCGAATTTCCCATTGCGTTTCCTAAGCCAGATATCATTCTTTATCAAAGAAAGGTCTTCATAGTCATACAAAACATCGTTCATGACTTTATGCGCAACAAAAACTGCATCTTTCTTAATAAGCTCGGCAGATTCATTTGACGGATTCAGTTTCTATCATATTTGTCCCATTTTTCTATTGGTTTTTCAGTTTGCTCAAACACTATTGCCACTGTTCCGGAGATTTCGACTCTTTTGTTTTTTGCGTCTCACCAAAATTCCGCACATAGGCCCGTTGTTCATCATTTTTATGGCTGTTTGAATATTTTCTTCGGTGCAATTGTACAGAATTTTCACTTCGGAATCCTTCTTCATGCCATCGAAACTGCAAATTATGCCGACGATGCCGAGCGACTCGCCATCTCCACTGAAAATGTCTATTCCCTGACCGTCCTGCGATCGCGTTTCGTTGACGTATCCGTAGTCGATCGGATAAATCAGATCCAAAAATCTCGGATGCGCCGAACCTTTCGGACGATCTATGGTAACTCCGTTTTCTCTAATGACTTTTTCAAGTGACTCGAAAAAACGATTTGTATTTGCGTCGTCATTTTTCATGTGTAACTACCTTTGCCGTTAGAATCGGCAGAATATCATTCTTGTTTCAGTAATTCCATGGTAAACCCAGTCAGTTTTTTTAATGAACAGGTATCAGATGTTTCGGAAAATAATTATCGTTTGCTGCGTATTCGTTGCCATAATCGGATGCGACAGGGTTTCGCAGAATAATAAAGACCAACTCATTCCGCGCAGCGTTCTGCAAGCAAGTTCGGACAGATTCTGCGTTTCCATGAATTACACCGGAGATAAAATTTCTTATCTGGCGCGAAAAGGCAAGGATATTGAACTTCGCGTGGAGGATCTGTCAGGAAATCTCCTGAGAAAGTTCGATGTAAAAGAATGTCGAAGTGCTCGTAACTATTGCTGGGCAACCACCGGGGAGCATATTCTAATCCAGCAGGACAACGACGGCGACGAAAATGATCACATCATCTGCCTGGATATAAAAACAGGAACTTCCAAAGACCTTACGCCATTTGCCGGAGCAAAATCCGGTATTGATAAATTAAGTAAAAAATATCCGCATGAAATCATCATATATTCCAATAAAAGAGATCCCAAATGGGACGATGTGTATCGCGTGAACATAATCACCGGAAAAACCAAACTTATATTTAAAAACGCCGAGTACACAAATTTTTACTTTGATCATGATTTCAATTTAAGGGTCGCCACAAAAATAGTGCCGGGAGGAGATTTCGAAGACTATCTGATGAAAGAGAGAAAGCCAGAATTTTTGAGGAAAATTCCCTATGAGGATGCAATGCATACGCGCTTTTATTATTTTGATGCAGATAATGTAACCCTATATGGCAGCGATTTAATCGGTCGTGATAAGGGCGCTTTTGTTGCGTATAATCTGCAAAATAAAACTTCCAAAATGCTTTTTGAGAGCGATTTGGCTGATGTCAGATATTTCACCGGAGATCCGAATACGTTTGCACCGCAGGCTTTTTCCGTTGAATATCTGAAGCGGGAAATTTTTGTCACAGATAAATCAATATCAAAAGACGTTGAGTATCTGAAATCCAGATTTGACGGAAAATGTTTCGAGATTAACGGCAGGAACTATGCCGATGATACGTGGCTGGTGACCTGTTCAGGTTCAGATTTTTGTGCAAAATACTATATATACAAGAGAGATCCAAAAAAGCGAGAATCGGTTTCTCTCAAGTTTTTATTCTCATCTAAACCTTTACTTGATAAATACAGATTACAGAAAAAAGAACCTGTTGTAATAAAATCCAGAGACGGATTGGATTTGGTTTGTTATTTGACGAAATCCTGCGATTTTCAACAGGCCGATCCGCGGAAATTGGTGGTTTTTGTTCATGGGGGCCCCTCAACAAGAGACAGCGATAATTACGAATCTACTGTTCAGCTTTTGGCCAATCGCGGATATTCCGTTCTGCAAATAAATTATCGCGGATCGGTCGGATTCGGAAAGAAATTTGCGAATGCCGGAAATTGTAATTTTGAAAAAATCCGTGACGACATAATCGACGGCGTTAATTGGGCGATAGCCAATAAAATTGCAGATAAAGATTATATCGCGATTATGGGCGGAAGTTTTGGCGGGGACATGGCGCTTTCAGGAATTACTTTCAGTCCGGATGTTTTTCGATGCGGAATTAATATAGTCGGCGGATGCAATTTCATTACGTTCCTGGAGACACTTCCTGAAAGTTGGGCTGCTAATATGGACCCCATTTACAAATTGTTCGGGGATCCTAGAACTCCGGAGGGCCGCCGATATCTCATTGAAAATTCGCCAATTACGCATGTGGATAATATAAAAAAACCACTGCTGATGTTTCTTGGTAAAAACGATCCTAGATCTCATATAAGCGATGGCGAGCAAATCGTAGCTGCCATGAAAAAAAGAAATCTGCCGGTGGTTTATGTTTTGTATCCGGACGAAGGACACGGATTTCTCAAAGAACAAAACAACAGATCCTATATAATAATTATAGAGCTTTTTCTTGCGAAAATCATGGGAGGACGCTGCGAACCGATTCATCCAGGCGAACTTGACGGATCCTGTCATCAAATTTTAGAGGGGAAAGAAATACTCGGATTACGATGAACATTTTAAAACTACTTGATGCGAATATGATCGGGAAATTTGCGTATTTGCCGTCGTTGATGAACATGGACATTACTTTCGGCGATGTTACCGTGATTAATTCCGGAATTTCGTCAGATATGTTCAACATTAGACCTCTTTCGAAACGGAAGCTATGTATTATAAATACATAGTTGTTTTGATGGAGGAAGTTATATGAGATATGAGAGGTTAAAAGATTTATCGCCTGGAGGATTTCGCCGATTA
>JAISZX010000128.1 GCA_031284365.1 Holosporaceae bacterium | reverse complement strand
TATATAGTGGCAATAATGACGCCAAGGGTAATGCAATTCCAAAGAAGTAATGTTTTTGTGACTATATCTCAATAATCCGCGATATTTCTGATCAACAAAACTTTATGAAACGGCCGTGATGGATAAGTATTCTTCCTCGCAGTGCTTTTTCCTGTAGTAACAATCAAGTACTGATTTTTTCACCGATAGAATACTCATATTTAATGATGCATAACAACATTTACTTCTACCTTCAATCCAGTTTAAAGCATGATCAAATTCATGGAATACTGAACAATAAATTGTTTTATGCGACGCCTATCTCTTAACAATTCCTTATTTTTTAAAAATTACAATTATATATATATTTTATTTTTTTGTATGATATTGAGATATGTGGTTATAGTAATAATGTTTTTACTATAATTAATATTATAAATTGGATGAGGAAAGAATGAAAATAAAAAAAATGGCTAAGTTAGTAGCTTGTGCTTCGATTTTAAGTATGACCACAAGTTCTGTTTTTATTGAAAATGCAATTTTTGCTATGTGTGTTAATACAAGATCTGCGTTAAAAATAAATTCAACGAATGAAAGAATGTCGTTGTTACGACGCATTGATGATCAACATCGTAATGAAGGAGAAGGAATAGGATGCACTATTTTAGAATTTGGAGCCATAACAGGTCTAACAATACCACCAGAAAACGCTCTGTATAGTGGATGTTTAACGCTAACTGACCAATATTGTAATGCAGTGACATTTATGCCTTGGATTCACACTCTGCGTCTTGTGAATTGTATATTACCAGATGAATATATAGACAATTTGTGTTTGCCAGCTCTCAAAAAACTTTCTTTATCTAATTGCAGAGGAATTATTTGTTTTTGTGGAGTGGAAAGCTTTTCAGCTCTGCAAGAGTTGAAGGTATCTAGATATAAAAAAGATGTGCCTTTTCAATATTTTCGTGCTATTGAAAGTTTAGAAAGTTTGTTCATTAAAGACTGCCAACAATTATCAAGTTTGCGTGCACTGGATGGCTATCCTAGATTGCAAAAGCTACAGATATCATGGGAACGCCTCCCAGAGCAATTTAGTGGATTACCTGTACTTAATGAATTAGAGTATTTGCATCTGGAAGTGTGCCCAATATTTTCATTACTAGGTAGTCCACTTTATCCAAGACTGCTAACTGTAGAATTTTACGATTGTGTAAAACTTGTATCGTTGGATGGAGTGTCAACATGCTTCCCCAATATGAAAAATATAACTCTTGATGGATGCTCAAAACTGCAGTGGAAATAACATATTGCGAAAGATTGTGGTTGGAACCTAATCCGCTTGCTGCAAT
Source organism: Holosporaceae bacterium (assembly GCA_031284365.1). Taxonomy (GTDB): domain Bacteria; phylum Pseudomonadota; class Alphaproteobacteria; order UBA3830; family UBA3830; genus JAIRMQ01. The sequence continues at coordinate 22,672 of JAISZX010000128.1, read as the reverse complement.
ACAATTACTTCTTAATATAGAACAACTTACTGTGGATGCATGCAAAACACTGACGTCATTTGACATGATGGGTTTTCATCCAAAACTGAAAACGCTTCGTTTGTATCGTTGCGATGAACTTACGTCATTGGTTGGAATAGTTGATTGCTTTCCAAAACTGGAAAAGTTGTATATTAATTCATGCAAAACTATTAGGTCATTGGATGGTAAAGCGCAATGTCTTGACTCTTTATCTGTACTATGTGTTTTAGATTGCCAAGGGTTGACGTCACTAGATGAAATACGATTCCTTCCAAATCTTGAAGAACTTGGAATAAGAAATTTGAAGCTAAAAACGAGATTTGATTATTCTAGAGAAGATGATGAACCAATACCTGAAGAGCTTATACCTGAAAAAATACATAATTTCATTCCAAATTTAAGTGTTGTAATATGCTCTCAAGAGTACTAAACAAATTATCCCCGCCTCAGCGGCGGGATATTTGGAGTATTAACGCGAACTATGGATTAGAATTGATTTAAAAATGAGAAGAAAATAGGCTTAACTTTCAATAGTTTAAGAAAGGTCTAACCATTTCTGTCTACAATTGTTGCGTATCAACTGACTGAAAAAAAACATTCCATTTCACCTATCTTCTCTTAAATAACAATGCATTAGCTAATCCATAATTTGCGTTATTAATTTGTTATTAATCCAATTGGTGCGGCACATCTTCCACCGATTACCATATTATGAAAAATATGTTAAAAAAGTGTTACTTTTTGAGAAGAATGAGGAATAATTTTAAAAATTAACAAAAATTTTACCATTTTGGTTTACTGTGATAGTCGGTGGAGAGTGTGCCACGCAGATTACGTTGACATTAAGTTAACAACACAGTAATATTTTATTGAAATCAGATCCTTTTTCAATCTGAAATTTCAGAAAGATGTTAATTGCTTTATTAATTTGCCGCTTTATCAATTTATCATTAATCCAATCGACGCGGCACATCTTCCACCGGCTACCATATTATGAAAAATATGTTAAAAAAGTGTTACTTTTTGAGAAGAATGAAGAATAATTTCGAAAATTAACAAAAATTTTACTATTTTAGTATAATGTGATAGTTGGTGGAGAGTGTGCCGCGCAGACTACGTCGACATTAAGTTAACTGCGATAATCGGTGGAGAGTGTGCCGCACAGACTACGTCGACATTAAGTTAACTGTGATAATCGGTGGAGAGTGTGCCACGCAGATTACGTTGACATTAAGTCTAGGACTTTTTCCTGGAGACATGTATATATCACCATTCGCTTGTTAAAGCAAAAAATTAATGTTTGAGAGATCCTCTAGGAAAAAGCCCTGGTGTGATAATTAAGGAAAGATAAAGCAATTTGCAAAGAACGGATGTTACATGATACATTGTCGAATCATAGGTAGAGAACGGAGTTTTTATGAGTTTTTGCCCTGAGCTGCTTCAGAAAATAACAGAGATTATAGATTTGCACGTAAGACCGTCACTAAATGTCGATGGGGGAGACATTGATATTGTATCCCTGGATGGAAAGGTGTTGTCGGTAAAATTAAAAGGCGCTTGCAATGGATGTCCGTGTGCAGCAAATACACTTAAATATAATGTTCAAGATACATTAAACAAAATGCTGCTTGAGGATTTGATAGTGGTTTCAGTTTAATGATGGAAAGTAAATTATTTAAAATTGCGTGTTCAGCCATTATTCTTATTGGTAGCGCTGCGTTTTCAGTGATAAGGGATGAAATTTTCCGGTGCGATCAGGTACGTGAATCAAACAATTATGAGCATCACAAGATTTTGCGCGACAAGAATCAGTTGATTCGTCCATTAGCCTTGAAAAGTATTCCGCAGATTAATCCATCATCGAAAACAGATAGAGATTTTTTTGTAAAGGCGATTTCATCAGTGGTAAAAAAAGTGAATGAGATTGTTATTGAGCAACGTAAACTTGTGCTTTTGGTTCAAAAAAAACGACGCGAATTCAAAGAGCTGACTGCGAATGAGTCTGAGCAATTTAAGAAAATTTGTTATTTTTATCAAACGAAGGATATGCGTGAACTGCTGTTGAGAGTGGCTCCTGTTCCAGTCTCACTGGCAGTTGCGCAGGCAGCTTTGGAGAGTAAATTTGGAAGCGATAGAACCATGCATCAATTGAATGCGTATTTTGGGTTAGCAAAATCCAAAATTCATTTGGTGAAGTTTGATAGTTTATTTAATTCCGTTATTGCCTATATAAAGACTCTTAACGTTAATCCGTGCTATAACATATTTAGGCAGCAGCGAGCGCTTATGCTAAATGGATCAAAAAGATTGGACGGAGTAAAACTTGCGTCTTGTCTCGGAAATTACTGTACTAACAGAAAATATAGCGACCTTTTGTGCAAATTAATAGAAACGCACAAATTATACGCTTTAGATCAAGGTTATACGTTCTAAAAAAATAATGAAATTAACTCGAAAGTTCAGTTAACGCATTGATTTTGTTGCATTTTTAAAAAGGGCTTTCAAAAAAAGTATTGAGTTTTCAAAAGAATTGTTATAGAATACATAAAGATTGAAAAAAAAGAATCTAACGATGCTGACTGCATCGTTCTTGAAAAAAGTATATTATTAAAATTATTTAGGAGAAAAAATATGAATCACAGTATTACAAACAAGTTGCTTTTAGCAATTCCTCTGCAGATAACTTTGTTGCACCGGTGGCGTCCGCCTCCGTATGCTGCGTTACAGAAAATGTCCGACTTTTTAAGTACAACAAATAGTAAAGAAAAAATTACTCTTCAAAAGGTCTTGACTTCGGCGTGCTCACACCGTATCTATTACCGTAGATGGAGGTTTGACTCGCCTCTACGTGGCAAAGAATCAATTAAAAATGGTATAAAATCGTTAGGAGACGTGGTTAATGAAAAGATTCCCCGCTAGCATCGGAGTGATTCATTTTACAGGAATCGGAGGGATAGGGATGAGTGGTATCGCCGATATTCTTGTAAATCTTGGATATAAAATCAGTGGAAGTGATCTTAAAGAAAACGCAATGACTGCTAGGTTGGTTCGCAAAGGTGTTGATGTTTACATAGGACATCGGGCTGAAAACGTGCGTGGAGCATCTGTAGTAGTTGTTTCGTCTGCCGTTGCGAACGATAATCCTGAGATTGTGGAAGCTTACAATTTGGGAATTCCAGTTATCAAAAGAGCAGAAATGTTGGCTGAGCTGATGAAAATGAAAAAATCCATCGCAGTCGCTGGTACGCACGGAAAGACCACAACAACGTCTCTGACAGCAGCAATGCTTGATCAAGCAGGACTGGATCCGACTGTAATAAACGGTGGAGTAATAAACGCGTACAATAGTAACGCGCGCTTAGGATCTGGCGATTGGATAGTTGTTGAAGCGGATGAATCAGATGGATCTTTCACAAAACTTATGTCAACTATTAGTATAGTTACTAATATCGATCTAGATCATATAGATAATTTTGAAAGTTTTGAAGAACTTAGTGATTTGTTCGTAAAATTTATAGAAAACATCCCATTCTACGGAGTTGCGATTTTGTGCACAGATCATCCGGAAGTAGAAAAAATAGCCGGAAAGATAGTAAATCGCCGCGTTATTACATACGGGTTATCGTACAAAAAATCTGATGTTTTTTGCGAAAATATGACTTTATCTAAACATGGGGCGAAGTTTGATGTCGTATTTTCCAGTGACATGGTAAATAAGTATAATCTTGATAAAAGCAGGTGGAATGATTTTACTCTGAACATGTACGGAGCGCACAATGTGCAAAATGCTTTAGCTGTCATTTCTGCTGGAGTAGAGTTATCCATATCAGAGGAGGATATGAGAGTCGCTCTTGGTTCATTTATGGGTGTCAAGAGAAGATTTACGGCTGTTGCTGATATAAATGGAACAAAAATTATCGATGATTACGCTCATCACCCAGTTGAAATTGAGGCAGTGCTAAAGGCCGCACGGAACGTATGTACTGGAAGAATATTCGCTGTTGTTCAGCCGCATCGTCATACACGTCTGCGAAACTTTCTCTCTGATTTTGCAAAAGTTTTAGAGTTAAGTAACAGTGTGTTTGTTGCACCAATATACTCGGCTGGAGAAGAGAATAATGGTGTCGATCATTTTTCTTTAATGGATCTATTACAAAAGAATGGAGCAGTGAAATCAGATTTTGTTCCAGACTTATCTACTCTAAGAGATAAATTGAAAGACGATATACAGCCTGGCGATTTTGTTATTTTCTTGGGAGCAGGCGATATAACTCAGTGGGCTTACGGATTGGCAGATGAGTTCTTAGGAACTATTTAGCAGAGGGTCACAATGTTCATTGCAGAGATGTTTCCGCTGGTCAGGGGTACTCTTAAAGAGAACGTCAATATAGGAAAGCAGTCTTTTTTTGGAGTTGACGGGTTTGCAGAAGTCCTATTTATTCCGGAAGATGCTGATGATTTAGTTTTTTTTATGCGAAGTATACCAAAAGACGTAAAGGTAACCGTTCTGGGCGCCATGTCAAATGTGCTTATTCGTTCCGGTGGAATTCCTGGAGTTACGGTGATGTTAGAAAAATGGTTCAATAATATTTTTGTTGAGGATAGTATACTGGAGGTTGGTGCCGCGGTTAATTGTGGTAAACTATCAGCTGCTGCTATCGATAATGAATTAGGAGGGCTTGAGTTTTTAATGGGAATTCCTGGAACAATAGGTGGTGCGATAAGAATGAACGCAGGTTGCTATGGAGCCAAAATTTCCGATATATTGGTGGAGTTTGAGGGAATTACTTTTAGTGGACGTGTTAAATGGTTTACCAACGCAGACATTAAATTCGGATATAGGTCATCGAACATTTCTCCCAACATAATCATTACGCGAGCTTGGTTTCGCGGTGTTTCTGGCGTAAATTATTCAATTGCACGAAGGGTGAATGAGATAGTTAATCAGCGCAGAAACAGTCAGCCGCTGAATCATAGATCCTGTGGGTCAACATTTAAAAATCCAGATTGTGCTAAAGCCTGGGAACTGATTGATGCCGCAGGGTGCAGAGGTCTTGTAATCGGCGGAGCAATGGTATCAGAAAAACACTGTAATTTTATCATTAACGCAAATAATGCTACCGCAGATGACATTGAAGACCTAGGTGAACTAGTTATAGAAAAGGTTTTTGATAATTCCGGAATTAGGCTAGAGTGGGAGATTGTGCGCTTAGGGAATAGGATTTGAGAGTGTTGAGGTTTTTAGTTCCAGTTTTAAGAAGTAACATATTTCTTTTAATGACATTTTCTGGTGCAGTTGCGTATACAGTCAAATTGCATCTTGATTGTTTTTTGAAAGCTAAAAATTCAGATTTTTGCATTAAAAAGGTCGAGTTTGATGGGAATGAAAGGGTTTCAGATGTGCTTTTACTGAAAACATCAGGGTTGAAATACAAAAGCAATATTTTTTCCCACTCAGTTCAGGATGTGAAAGATAAGTTGGAGAGTATTACCTGGATAAAATCAGCTACTGTTCAGAGAAAACTTCCCGACACGATTTACGTAAGAGTCGCAGAAAGAACTCCGATTGCTATTTTGCAGTCTAAATATAAATTATATTTGATTGATCAAGATGGGAAAATCTTAGAAAATGATGGTGTTGGGAATTTTGGCAATCTTCCGATTGTAGTAGGGGAGGGGGCAGAGAAGGAATTTGATCAACTTCTGCGTTGCCTAGATAGATTTCACAAAATTCGTAAACAGTTGGTATTTGCAGTGAGAATTGGCAGAAGACGTTGGAATATAAAAATAAATAAAGGAATTACAGTTAAATTGCCAGAAAGTGGTGTTATGCATGCACTTGGAATTTTAGAAGAAATTTCTGATGATAATGGTTTTTTTAATGAAGATATTGAATCAATCGATCTAAGAATGCTTGATCGTGTTATAGTTACGAAAAAAAATAAGTAGGTTTTGTAAAATGATGGCTGGTAGCACAGTTACAGTTTTAGATATTGGAAGCACAAAAGTGTGTTGCTGCATTGCCAATTGTCTTATTGATGGTCGCTTTGAAATTATTGGCGTCGGATATTGTGCATGCAATGGCGTCAAATCTGGCGTTATCATCGATATAAAAGCAGTAGAGAGAGCTGTAGCAAAAGCAGTTGAAAATGCAGAAAAAATGGTTAATTTTCGAGTAAAATCCGTCTACGTAAATATTTCTGGAAAAAATGTGGAATCCAAAATAATTAAAGTTAGCATCAAGATAGGCGGTCGCGTTGTTACAAACGAGGATTTATTGGACTTGATGAACTACTGCAACCAGGAAAGCGAAGATAGAGCTGTAATTCATTCAATTCCAATTTTATATGATATCGATTCCCTGCGTGGCATCAAAAATCCGATTGGTATGGTCGCAAATACATTAAATGTAAACGTGAATTTAGTTACAGCGCCAAAAGCGCAACTAAATAATTTGCTAATATGCCTGGCGCGTTGCCATCTTGATCCAGTTGGAATTGTTGCGTCAATTTATGCTTCTGGGCTATGCGTGATCGATGCAGACGATGCTTTAAGCAACAAAATTGTCATTGATCTAGGTGGAGGAACAACATCTATTGGCTTTTTTTATCAAGGAATATTCAGTGGAATGGAAGTTATTCCGCTTGGCAGCAAAAATATTACTGACGATGTTGCATATGGTTTGAATATATCCACAGCAAATGCCGAAAGGTTGAAAACTTTGCACGGGGCTGCATTTATTTCGATTCGCGATGAGAGTGATACAATTTTTGCTCCCGTCATTGAAGATGACGATGTTATAAATCTTCAGCGCATTTCAAAAGTATCTCTGAATCAGATAATTCAGCCGAGGGTTGAGGAAATTTTGTTAATAATTAAAGAAAGGATAGAAAAATCAGTATTTACTGATTCTTTTTCAAAAAGTATCATTGTCACAGGTGGTGGCAGTCTATTGACTGGAATACGAGATTTTTCTGTTGGAATTTTGAATAAAAAGGTAAAGGTAAAAAGAATGGGAAATTTTATCAATGTGCCAGATGTTGATATAAGTAACAATTTTTCCGTCGCTGTTGGCATGATAAAATTTGCTCAAATAAGCGATGATTATTTAATGCGCAACAAAAAATCAGCAAAAAAAAATGAAAAAGATGGATTTATCAAAAAAACTCTAGCTTGGATTGAAAATAACTTGTAAAGCCAGTACTGCTGCTGTAGCATTTAGCAGAACTTTGTTGTAGAGGATTTTTATGGCGACTGTAAATAGTAATGGCGTTGATGCTAAGAATGATAGTGGAAAACAGGGTGATTTTTTCAGACAAGAGACTTTTGCAGAAGAAAATTATTTGAAACCTAGAATAACAGTTTTTGGTGTTGGCGGAGCCGGCGGAAATGCCGTAAACAACATGATTAGATCAAATCTTGAGGGAGTTGATTTTGTTGTTGCAAACACAGATTCTCAGGCTTTATTGCAGTCGCTGTGCGATAGGCGCATACAGCTTGGTCTTGAAATTACAAGCGGGTTAGGAGCTGGAGCGCGTCCGGATGTTGGTCGAGCTGCAGCAGAGGAAGTAGTTGAGGACATTATTTCTTATGTAAAGAGTAGTAATATGGTCTTCATTACTGCTGGTATGGGTGGAGGAACTGGAACCGGAGCAGCTCCGGTTATTGCTAGAGTAGCTAAGGAACACGGAGTTCTCACGATCGGCGTTATCACTAAGCCGTTTCATTTCGAGGGAACCACTAGAATGCGCACAGCTGAGAAAGGAATCGATGAGCTGCAGCAATATGTCGACACTCTGATCGTAATTCCAAATCAGAATCTGTTCCGAGTAGCTAACGAGCGGACAACTTTTGCAGACGCCTTTAAGATGGCGGACGATGTTTTGCGTTCAGGCGTGCAAGGCGTAACAGATCTTATGGTAATGCCTGGTCTCATAAATCTTGATTTTGCAGATATAAAAACAGTTATGAGTGAAATGGGAAAAGCCATGATGGGTACGGGAGATGCTGAAGGTGATCGCAGAGCAATTGAAGCTGCGGAAGCGGCAATCTCAAATCCGCTGCTTGATGATGTTTCTATGAAAGGTGCTCGGGGTATTCTTATCAATATTACTGGCGGATATGATATGACTTTGTATGAAGTGGATGAAGCAGCCAACAGAATTAGAGAAGAAGTAGATCCAGAGGCGAATATAATTTTTGGATCAACGTTTAACGAAAAAATGAATGGTCGCATGAGAGTTTCCGTTGTAGCTACTGGTATTGATGCTGCTGCTGTTAAACAAAAGAAGCAAGCATATGAGGAAAAGGCCGCAGTGCGCCAGCAGTCGGAGCCTTTTGATCAGATGTCATCAGTTGCTGAGAGCGTTCAGAATATTGAAGATAAACAGTCTCAGGTTTTTGGTGTAGTAAAGAACAATCCAATTGATCGGGAAGCGCAGACAACTGCAGCTACAAGAAAGCGTTCTCAGTCATTGTTTGAGCGTCTTACAGGAATGAGAAAGACATTTTCTTCGGATAGGAAAGATGAATTTACTGTGCAACAGCCTAAGGCTAATGGAACACAGGAAGAGGATCTAGAGATTCCTGCATTTCTTCGTAAAAGTTCTTAAAAGTACTGTTAGACTGTTGAGTTTATTGAAATAGTGTGATAGCTTTTGCTGGCTTTTGATGGTGTGATGTTCAGGGGTGTAGCTCAATTAGGCTAGAGTGGCGGTCTCCAAAACCGCAGGTTGGGGGTTCGATTCCCTCCGCCCCTGCCAGTTAGTTTGAGAGGATGTTAGGAGAATGATCAGTCCTGCTGAGTTTGTTAGCCAAGTGAGACGGGAAATGCAGAGAGTTATGTGGCCTTCTCAAAGGGAAACATTTGGGATGACGGCTGCTGTAATTGTTATGGTTATTTGCGCCATGGCGTACTTTTTTATATCCGATAGTGTGATATACTTCTGCATTTGTAAGATTTTGGGCGTTTAGGAGCTTATTCCGTGAAATGGTATGTAGTTAACGTATATTCTGGTGGAGAGCAGCGGGTGCGCGAGCAGATATACGATCAAGCAAAAAAAAAAGATCTGTTGTCTATGTTTGGTGAGGTATTAATCCCAACCGAAGAAGTTATGGAAGTAAAAAAAGGCGAAAGAGTAAAGAGTGAAAAAAAATTTTTCCCGGGATATATGCTTGTTCAAATGAATTTGACTGACGAGACATGGCATCTGGTGCGATCCATTCAAAAAGTATCTGGTTTTTTAGGGGCGCGAGGGAAGCCTTTGCCGATTTCGGCAGCCGAAGTTGATAGAATTGTAAAAAAAGTCGAAGATAGCGCGAATAGCTCGCGTAATTCTGTGATTTATGAAGTGGGCGATACGGTGACTGTTTGTGACGGGCCATTTGCGTCATTCCAGGGAACCATAGACGAGGTTGATAACGAAAAAGAGCGGGTTAAAGTCGCTGTTTCTATTTTTGGAAGGCCAACCAACGTTGATTTGAGTTTTCTTCAAATTGAAAGAGTTGTATAATTTAGTGCTTGCAATTTTTGTATATTAATGGTATAATCGCGCATAAAATGAGGATTTATAATAAATGAGGACTTTTTCTCTTAAAGCTGAGCAAGTTAAAAAGAATTGGTTTGTTGTTGACGCCAAGGATTTAATATTGGGAAGATTATCGGCAGTGATAGCTGCTTATCTTCGTGGGAAGCATAAGCCTGAGTTTACTCCTAGTATGGACTGCGGAGATTATGTCGTCGTAGTTAATGCCGACAAGATTCAGGTTACTGGAAATAAATTGAATGATCAGGTTTTCTACTGGCATACAGGGTACCCTGGTGGAATCAAGCAAAGAACCATAAAGCAATGCTTGGCCAGTAAATTTCCAGAGAGGGTTATTTGTAAGGCTGTGGAGCGTATGCTTCCGAAGGGGCCTTTGGGGCGGCAGATGTTACGGAATCTGAAGGTTTATAGTGGGGAAAATCATCCACACGCTGGACAGCAGCCGAAAGTTTTGGACGTCGCTTCCATGAATTTGAAGAATGTAAAGAGAGGTTAGTATGCAGACTACGCTTGACGCGAAAAAAGGTGGTGTTGAATCCAAGGTTGATTCCGTTGGAAGAACGTATGGTACAGGGCGTCGCAAGGAGTCTACCGCAAGGGTTTGGATCAAGCCTGGGAATGGCAATGTTGTCGTGAATGGTCGGAAATTGTTTGATTATTTTGCGAGATCTGTGTTGCAGGCATTGGTTTTGCGGCCATTTTTAGTTGCTGGTAGAGTAGGGCAGTATGACGTTTTCTGTACCGTTCGTGGTGGTGGATTATCCGGACAGGCTGGCGCGATTCGTCACGGTGTTAGCAGAGCTCTCGCTGATTATGAGCCGGATCTTCGCACTGTACTGAAATCTGAGGGTTTACTTACGCGCGATAGTCGTACGGTCGAGAGAAAGAAGTATGGTCTTATGAAAGCGAGACGTAGTTTCCAGTTTTCGAAGAGATAGTTTTTACTTTTTTGAAGATTTTACAGAGGATTGTATGATAAGCGTAAAGTTACCGATTCAGTCTTCTGTGCTCACTGTTATGACCAAGGCTGCTATTAAGGCTTCTAAAGGTTTGTTGCGTGATTTTTCTGAGTTAGAGCATCTGCAGGTTTCTGTAAAAAGCAACAAAGATTTTGTTACTAGCGCTGACGTAAAAGCTGATAAAATCTTGAAAGAGGAATTGTTGTATGCAAGGCCTTCCTATTCATTTTTATCGGAAGAGTCCGAGGAGATCGTTGGCGAGGATCCTTCCTACAGATGGATTGTTGATCCGCTCGATGGCACCATTAACTATATGCATGGTTTTCCGCACTGGGCTATTTCCATTGCTCTGGAAAAGAATGATGAAATAATTGCCGCTGTAACCTATGATCCTGTGAAAAACGAGATATTTTTTGCAGAAAAGGGCTGTGGAGCGTATTTAAACGATAAAAAAATTCGTGTTTCAGGGCGAAGATCTATATTTGACACGTTAATTTCGTTCGGGGCGAAGGATGAAGAAATGCCTTTGAGGCCTCATATTAGCTCATGTAAAGTTAGAAAAACCGGATCAACTACGTTGGATATGGCGTATTTGGCTGCCGGTCGTTTTGATATTTTGTATTTTGGCTCAAATCCAAACAAGTGGGATATTGCTGCAGGCATGCTTTTAATAAAAGAGGCTGGTGGAATTCTTGCCGATAAAAACGGCAAGCTTACGAGCATCTACAAAGATGTCGCAGTTATGACAAATGTTAATTTGTTACCATTAGCAGTTTTATAAAACAATTATTCAGTAAATTAATAAAAAATATTTATTTTTTTTAAAAAAGATGTATATATCTAGAGTATTTAAAAAAAGATAGGTGGATTAGATTATGAAGAATATATTTTTAACGGCATCTTTATTGTGTGCACAAGTCGTGTGCTCTATGGATGGCATGGGTGATGGGCAAGGTAGACATGCTGGAAAAACTGCTCGGATGAGCCTGCCACATGCAAGAAACCAATTACTCAGCATCGACCCTATTTTCCTAACTCCTGACGGTTTTAATCCTTATGAAGCAGGAGATTGGATGAGTTTGCATAAACTAGTAGCTGAAACGTTGAACACGATCCGTAGATATTATAGTAATGTTAATAATCTTAGAATTACGTTTGTTTCTAATTTCAAGGACGTGTTAGTTACTGATAATGAAGAAGACGGTTTCAATTTAGTTGATGATAATATTATTGAGATTTTGAGAATGTGGAAAGAACGTGGGTTCTTTGGACTTATTACTGCTGAAGCATTGTTTAACATTGATGATATGGCAGACTTTCTAGCAAGAGAAGGGATAATATTTAACCATGCTATAGAAGGAGTAGAACGCATTAATGTGAGATCCTTTGATGGTCGTGAGATATTTATTACCGAAAATGGGTGTGCTTATATTGATTGTAATTTTATAGAAGAAGGTGATATTGGAGACGCTACAAGAATTGAAAGCGGAAAAATAATTAAATCTCTGTCAGCGGCCGATCTTTTTCCTATATCCGATGTGCTGATTTTCATTGGAAAAGATTTAGATAGTCTGCATTCCATGACAAAAAGTTGCCATGGTCTCAGCAATTTTGTTTTACCATTATTGTACAAAGGCAGAAAGTGCGAGTATTCAGGTCATGTCGTAACTTTTAATCATGATATTGGATTTGGAGTAAATAACTGGCGTGATGTACTTTGTCCTATTGGGGCAGATAATTGGGTCGGTGTATATCAATTCGTAGAGGGCGTGTTGGGCGTAATTCGTGATTCTATGGGTATTCAAGATCCTAGAGTTACGTTTGTTTCTAGTTTCGAGAACGTATTAGTTCGTCGTAATGGAATGGATAATTTCAAATTAGTTGATGATAATATTGTTGAGGTATTGAGACTGTGGAGAGAACTTGGGTTCCTTGGACTTATTATCCATAAGGGAATGTTGTGTGAAATTAGTGACATGGCATACTATCTAAAAATTGAGGATACGGCAGACTTTCTAAGAAAGAATGGAATAATATTTAACCCGGCTGTAGGAAGGTTGGATAGCATTGATGTGCAATCCTTTGATGATCGTGAGAGATTTGTTGTCGATAATGGGTGTGCTTATGCAACAATTAAAAGCGGAAAGGTAATTAAATCTCTATCAGCAGCCGATCTTTTTCCTGTATCCGATCTACTTGTTTTTATTGGAAAAGAAGTTGATGAATTGTGTTCTGTGTCAACATGTTGCGCTGGTATCAGCAAATTTGTTTTGCCATTATTGTACAAAAACCAATAGAGTATTTAAGAAAGGATAGGGGATTAAATTATGAAAAATATATTTTTAACGGCATCTTTATTGTGCGCACAGGTCGTGTGCTCTATGGATGGTGTTGGTGTTGGTCATTTGTTCTAACATTGTTATTTACAAAATAATTACAAATTCCACCAGTAAATTAATAAAAAATATTTATTTTTTTTAAAAAAAGATGTATACATTTAGAGTGTTTAAAAAAGATAGAGGGATTAGATTATGAAGAATATATTTTTAATGGCATCTTTATTGTGCGCACAGATCGTGTGCTCCATGCATTGTAATGTCATAGCTCTTGATGATGACGGTAAATTGGAAATGTTTGAGCCACGTGTCGATTTTAATCCTATTGAAGCAAGAAATTGGAGGAGTTTGCATGAATCAGTAATCGGAGTGCTTGGCATGCTCAATGGCATTCATAATCCTAGAGTTACATTTGTTTCATGTTTTGAGAACGTGTTAATTAGTGGTAATGAAGAAGATGGTTTCAATTTAGTTGATAATGATATTGTTGAGGTCTTGAGACAGTGGAGAGAATTTGGATTCCTTGGACTTATTGCTGCTGAAATGTTGTTTGACATTGATGAGATGGCAGACTTTCTAGCAGATACAGGGATAATATTTAACCCGGCTGTAGGAAGAGTAGATCGCATTGATATGACGTCATTTGATGGTCGTGAGAGGTTTATTACCGAAAATGGATGTGCTTATGTTGATTGTACTTCTATAGAAGAAGATGGTACTGAAGGAATGACAACAATTGGAAGCGGGAAAATAATTGAATCTCTATCAGCTGTCAATCTTTTTCCTAAGTCCGATTTACTTGTTTTTATTGGAAGAGAACATGGTGATTTGCAGTCTGTGGCAGAAAGTTGCTCTAATATCACCAATTTTGTTTTGCCATTGTTGTACAGAGGTATAGATGCGTAGATGGCGTGTTGGGCGTAATTCGTGATTCTCTAGGTATTCAGGATCCTAGAGTTACGTTCGTTTCTAGTTTCGAGGACATATTAGTTAGTGGTAATGGAGAAGATGGTTTCAATTTAGTTGATGATAATATCGTTGATGTCATGGAAACCAATGAGGAAGGCATTAACATTACACTAAATCTTTGATTTGATTTTACTTTTTGAGCAAATAATTCCAACCTGCAAAACAGGTTGGGAGCATGCTTGTATATACTTTGCGACCACATGGACAAAAAACCACTCATTTGCAACTGTTGCGTCTCAGCGTCCAAGACTTTTACACCCAGAAAACCAAGTCTCATTTGATGAGACATAGATACCAGAAGGAAATACAATCCGCAAAAACGTATTTTCCAATACTTATTAAATGAGATCTATTACCAAATGTTACAGTTTCAAGTCCGAAACAAAGATTAAAACAATAATCACCTAAACTAATAACACTATCTGGAATGACTATCACTAACACTACACCAATTGGATATCACTTTTCTCATTTTATATCACCCTTATCTTCAATATACGCATGTTCTTAAACAAATTTTAAAGTTTGGTTAAAAATAGAAAAAATATTGAACAAATATTTTTAATATGCAAAACAGATTTGGAGCAATTGGTTTCAACCTTCCGCTTTACATAATTTCGATTATTTGTTCGATACACATGTACGCAACAGGCATAAATAATGAATGTATAACTCAACTATGTGGAACCGAAATGGTCATTTTACCGCCGCGAATTTTTGCAGTTGCGTTGTATATCAATGGAACATTGTAATCTCCGTGCCCAAATTGATTAGTCGCATAAACTGGAATATCCAATGTTTTAGCGAATCCTTTCAGATATAGTAAAACCTTTTTTTGATCGCTTACTCCATTAAAGCATCCAAATATCAAAGCCTTCGCTCCTGATAATTTACCAACTTCTTTCAAATGATACATTGTTCGATAAATACACTGTGGCTCTTCGCGTACATCTTCTATGAATACAATTTTTCCATCAGTTTGAATTTCCCAGCAGGTTTTTAAGCTGTTTTCTATGATTGTCAAATTTCCTCCGGTTAGCTTTCCAATTATATCTTTCTGAGTTTTCGCTTTTTCATTTAAATGATGCAGGTTATTGATATCGTAGGAATCTATTTTTCCGCCTAGGATATCCAACAGCGTACCAAACTTGTTTTTTGATGATTTTTTGTCTAAATATGCAAAAACAGTTGCGTGAATAACACGCCAATTTGGCCACTTTTGCGATATAAAAAGATTAAGTGATGTAATATCGCTAAATCCGATGAACGTTTTTGCAACACATGGTTTTGGTAGGCGATCCAATGATGCAATCAATCTTGCCGCTCCAAATCCTCCACGTAATGCCCAAATAATTTTATGATCAGAATTTACTGCATCGATGAAATGATTCAATCGATGATCATCAGTGTCACTTGAACCAAAAACATCATGATTGATTAACGAGGTATCAGGAATATTGAAATTGCTTTTTTTTAAATAGGATGCAAATTGTGTGGCAACTCCGCTTCCCGGAGAAACAACAACCACGTCCATGCCTCTTATTCTGCGACATATTTCCTGAAAATCTTTTGTGTCGTCGCATTTTTTGTACCTATTCTCCTCCTTTACGTAATTTTCAGAACATCCGGAGCATAGGCAAAGCAGAAACAGTGCTGCATATTTTACCATCATGCGCTTTCCAAAAAATGCCTGGCCACAAAAAACCGCATATGATTCTGAATATTGTGGACTCGTAGGTAATCCATTTTTTGTGCAGCTGCATAATCTGATATGGCGATAGTTTCAACATCCCGATCCGCAGCCACAGTATTGGAAAAGCTGGACATAAACGATTTGCGAGAATGCGCGAACATGACCTCGCACCCAATATCTCTGATTCGAGATATATTTCTAATGATTTCAATATTTTCATATTTATTTTTTGCAAATCCAACCCCAGGATCAAGTACGATATTTTCTTTTTTAATTCCCAAATTTTGCAAGTAATCTGCGCGGCTCCTGAACCAGGTTATATCAGTTCCATAAAGCATAACTACTAATTTTGCACCGCTATCTGCGATCATTTTTATTGTACTGACATCTAGCTGTGATTTTATATCATTAATCCACTTTAAATCGTACTTTTTTATGACATACTTCACCACATCGTCAAAATAAGTATCAATGCCAATGCAATCCATATATTTTGTTTGCTCTAAAATTTTATCGATGCGGCTTATCTCTTCGGAAGCTGAAATTTCAACGTAATTTGGACGCGTTGACTGCGCTCCAAGCTCAATAACACATGTTCCATTGCAATAGAGCTGATTTATGTGATTAATGGCGGCACTGTGATCAAAATATTTTCCTCCGTCCGAGAACGAATCCGGAGTAATATTCACGATTCCCACTAATTTTGGATCGAGCACAAAGTAGTTTATGGCCCTATAATCATCAAAACAAAAATTTTCTGAAAATTCGCAGCCAACACTCTTTAAAAGATACTGAAGGAAATCACGATTTTTAACTTCTTTATGGGGAATAGTCAAATGTTCATTATCAATCTTTTCATTATCATATTGTATAATATCAATATCGATGATTCTTGGAGACCATTTTGGTGCGCTCAAATCCCTTCCCATTTCCTTTTCGATATTTTTTATACGATTTAGAAAAGTAAATGGATCTAAAGTGGATTTTCCAGCAACTATCATATTTAAATACGGAAGATCCCAATCGCAAGTCGCAGCCGGCGGCAATATTGCTGCTGTTTCAATAACTATTGACGACTTTTTTAAAGAAAAAAAATCGGACAACTTGGATACCGCAACCCTCAAATTTTTAAATCTGTTGCCAAGATTACTTCCAATGGACAAATATATCATTACCTATCACCAATCCGAACAAATAAATGAAACATTTTTTACATTTTTTACCGGTGGAGCCACTTTTGTCACTTTAATATATTTAAGAATAGAAACATCATTTAAATACGCCGAAATCTCATCGTACAGAAATTGGGCAGCACGTTCTACCAAGCGAAATTCCGTGTTTTGCAGCTTCTTTTCCATAAAATCGACCAAATCGGAGTAGCAAACCGTTTCACTGATGTTATCGCTTTTACAGGCACTGTTATCTTTTGTAAAACGAAAACTAACGTCAATAACTATCTTGCGTTTCTCATATCTTTCAGAGGCATGATCTCCAATTATAACGTACATTTCATAATCTGCAATATCTAACTGTCTTATCACGCTTTTACACCACCTAGACACGCCGCCTAATATATATGAAGCGGTTATTTTTTACAACCAACAAGTCCGTTTCATAATTCCTCATAGAACAATGTCCCAGTTGTGCCAAAATGCAGCTGCAAATTTTGCAGATTATTTTTTTGTTTGCCCATCACCTTCATTTATTTTTTGAGCGGCAAATATTGTTTCACGGATTTGAGTACCTAGTTCCGAGACATTTCCAGGAGAATGTGGAACGAAAATGACATTAGATTTAGAGCCTGCTGCTATTTCTTTCAGCGTATCTATATATTGAATCAACAAAACCATATCCATTACATGAGACGCTTGAGTTCCTGGAATTTGCTTAACAAATTCTTCCACAGATTGACCCAAACCTTCGATAATTGCCTGCCTTTGTCCTGCAATTCCCTTTCCATGCAAAATACTTGCTTCCGCTTCAGCTTCTGCCTGTTTAACCCTTAATATTTTTTCAGTTTCTCCCTTTTCGGCAGCTGCAACTCGTAATCTCTGAGCAGTGTTAATTTCGTTCATAGCTGCTTTTACATTCTGGTCAGGATTAATATCAGTAACCAGTGTTTTTATAATTCCATAACCAAACTCGGACATCGGCTTTTCAAGCTCCATTTTTACAGCATCTGCAATGTCATCTTTTTTAGAAAACACATCGTCCAGAACTAATTTGGGAACCTGAGCTCTCACAAGATCAAAAACGAAAGCTTTTATTTGATATCCAGGATCCTGCAACATATAACAAGCCTCGAATACTTTTTCCGTAAGAACCTTATATTGCACAGCAACAACAACATTAACGAATACGTTATCTAAAGTTTTCGTTTCAACCGAAACATCCAATTGGTGAATTCTGAAAGATAACCTGGTTAAAATGCTATCGATAACGGGAGCTCTCCATCGTAATCCAGGCTCTGCTATTCGATGAAACTTACCAAATCTCTGAATAACAGCACAAGTCTGTTGCTGAACTGTGAAAAGCCCACTTATAGCTACGATAAACACAAAGATAATTATATACGTTAGTATTTCCATTATCTCCTTCTCCTCCATTGCATAACAAACAATTATATGAAATACTACATCGTTATTGTGCAAAAGTCAATATCAAAAACCATTTTTTTTGCTGTACTAATATGCTGTAGCTTTTGTGCGAAAATCCATGATTTCGCAACCAACATGTCATGCCTTAAAGAAGAAAGCTGTCATTCGTTTTTCGCCTCCTCATATTCTGCCCAGGATTTGATATTATCAGCAATGCTTTGTAAAGCATAGTCCAAATCTTCTACACTATCAGCGTCGTAGACGTAGTTTTCGTATGCTCTGCCGTGGACGTAGGGGTTGCCGTAGTCGTAGGCGGGCTTCATTATTTCGCTAACGTCTTTATCTGTAGCTAATAAGTCGATGTAGTCGTACTCAAAATTTGTCTCGATTTCATTAATCTTATACTTAGCTTGCTTGCGGTATTTTATCACGTAGATTCGGATGTTATTACCGTAGTTAGCTTTCAGTTTTGCGATGGCATCGGTCGTGACTTTTTGACATGCTGTGGTTGCATTGCACGATAACACACCTCCTAAATTGCTCTGCCACTCGTAAACATGCGAACAAATGTTATTATTTTCATCGGCTCCAACTCCGTTGTACAGCGCTGCGTTCACAGGTACTGTCCACAATGGTGCATCTGTAGTTTTATTTTCATCCAATTCCAGAACTCCATTGTTTATTACATATGGATGATTTGTTATTTCAGCTGAGATAAGACGAATGTTTTTCATCTGGAATTGAATATAGTTTGCCATCATTTTTGATGGTTCGATGAAGAATGTTGTTTGTTCCCTGATTTCATGCTCGCCGGAATCATTAGTGACATTGGTAAATTTAACAATGCCTGTTCCTTCATCATCCTTCTGCTCTACAACAATTTTTACTAGATACTTGTTCGAAAAAGACAATATTCCTGTACCGGATGTACATTCGAAATACCCAGAAGTAGTGTTGTAATTAACTCCGCTGCTGTCAAATACCAGTATTCCATTTTGGCTTCTAGTTACAGTTGTACTAAAATCGATTGTTTCTGTGGCAATTTTTGATACAACATTAAAGTCATCATCGAACCCCAGATAAGTCAATTCATTAGATTCGAACCAGTCTGGTTTATTTACGACTAGGATCAGTACTTTTTTGCGACCTTTGGTCATCTTTGACGGTCTAGAAAAGTGTCCACCATCGCTTGATCCGATGGTATCTGCATCTGTTTTGCATTCCGGGTCATTCGTCCATGATTGGAACAAATTATTTGCCCATATTATTGGAATAAAAAGGAAATTCGAGACGTTGTAATCATCCACAAATGGCCCCATTACGTTTAACAGATCGCAGATTTTACCCACATCCGCCTGCAGTTCAACCAAAAAATACGGCAATGCTAGGTAGAAACTTTGGTAATTTGCTCCATTGCTACCGTGTACCCAGCTATGCCTAATATTCTGCCGTACATCACACTTCATGGTCCATAAATTTGCATACTCTAGACGACATGGATACATATTCATACGACGAAATTTTCTACGACTAAATGGCACGCCTGTTATAAGTGTCGAATCTTCCATCGCTTCTCCTGGATCTTCTTGGGAAAGCAAATCTCCAACACACGCGAAATTATCGCCTTCGAGCACTTGGATAGGACCGCGGCACATTACTGAAGTCAATGGACATGCATTTAAAACATATTCGAAGCTTTTTCCCCACTGGCAGCACGTATTACCAGTTGCATCGACAACAGCTGGATCTGATTCAAAATCACCGCCGCTACTGATCGGCGATGCAGTTAAGCTCTGTGTTGCCAATCCTGGAGTTCCATACAAAAAACAATTTCGAACATATAATGGATAATCATTCTGATTTCCTAGAAAATTTGCCGCAACAAATTGCGTAATTCTCTGAGTCCAGGCATGTCTATGCGGCGGAATTGATAACTTTCCCGAGTATGGAATCAGGCCAACGTTGACTCCCAGTGTAAACTCAAAATTGTCGCGCAGAAATTTCTTAAACGCCTGCGCGACCTGATAAATCGGCGTTGCTCTTAGCGTTTGCATCACAGTATTGGATGATATTACCGAAGTGTCCATTTCTTGCCAATTTCCAAAATCCACAGCAACCGGCGTTCCAACGACCAATGTTGAGTCCCAAATGGATTTTTCAGTACCAATAACGGGTGTATTTTTATCATAATTGAAATCGCTGCAGGCTGCTCCGTTGGCCGGAATCGCCAAAACTATGTCAACATTGCACTTAGCAGGTGTCGCGTACCCAATATCACTGTCAGTCAGAGCCTTGATTTTGCCATTTTCAACAGAGACTTGCACGATTTGATCATAGGCCTTAATTCTTTTTTTATAGCTTGCAGGTCCTGTTAATGTGTATCCCCATATATTACTGTAAAGCCCATTAACGTGTTCAGTGCGACACGTGTAGAACGCAGCTCTGTATCTCTGATGCGCCTGATCTGCCATAAAATCCCAGAACATATCTTCTGAAACCCAATTGCCTGAACCGTCCTCTTTCAGCAAAAATCGAGAATCTTTCGAATTGCCATACATAATGCGATAAAAAGCCTGATTTCCTCCCTGCATATATATAGCGCGCGTATTTGTGCTACTTACACCAGTATAGCCATCTGAACTCCAGGACAAATTTATAGGGCTATAAGTACTGTTGGATTCGACATTTGCATCTCGTATCTCAAGCCCTGGAATCGCACGATGCGCAGGTGAGGAACCATTGTGTGAGACGCTACTACCATAAACGCTATCTGCAACGTACAGCAAAGATTCCTTCTGCTGATTCAGCGTCAATCCGGGATTCCATTTTTTTGCAACGGCCAAAGCAGCCTCCCTCGCACATTGCTTATAAATTCTGGTGAATTCACATTCGTAAATTTGCTTATGATTGTAGGTTACGATATCAACACAATATTTCACCGCCATCAGCAAAACCGGTATCAATACGCACATCAGAATGAAAATGTATCCGCTGCTGGATTTTTTTATAATTTTTGAGAAAAAATGATTGAGAAAATTTGAGATACCTTGAAGAAAAATTAACCGAAGTGGAGAGTAAAAACCCTCAAATTTCAGTGAGCCCTGCCCCCCCCCCCGTTGTCACTTTAGGAAATTTTTCCCCAATCATCCATTTGCCAAAACAATTTTTCATAACACAAAAACTCCATCTCAATCACGAAATAAACACAAAAATTATTTATTTGTGGTTAACATGCGAAGTTTTTGTAAGACACCAACAATATTCCCCTTAACGGCAACACGCGTTAATAATTGTTTTTAACAGAGCCTGTGGATAACTCTGTGGATAATTACCCAAAACAGGGGTAAAAAACGCCGTTTTTCATATGCTTGCATTCATCTGCCTGTTTTATACTCACATCAATTATCTATTTGTTTTTGTTTGATTTTTGTGACACTTTCGTTCTTTTTTTTATCCAATATCACCAGAAAATGAACAAGCCGATGCGAGCTGTGCATTACCTTATATTGTATCCAATTTTTAAGCAACAATTGGTTAATTTGTCGGAGATGTATCATGAAAAAACATGAATCCCATCAATGCATATCACTTTCGTCTTGCATTTCGCTCCAGAAATTATTTGCATTTTCGATTTTGGAACACCAAGCGCTTTGCTCAGCAACTTGATAACTTCAGAATTAGCTTTATTATTCTCGGGAACGCAGGTAACAGAAACCAAGAGATACCCGCCCCTTTCGCCTGTAATCGCGTTAAGCGAAGCCCGCGTAGTTACACGGGCCGCAACATAAGTCTTACCATCTCTAAATTCGTAAAACTTGCTATCTTCAACCACAGAATAAAATGATTACTCTGCTTCTACTGCTGCTGCTGCAGTCTTTGTGTATGTGTTCTTTTCAGCAATTCGAGCAGACTTTCCCAGCCTTCCTCGCAGATAGTACAGCTTCGCTCTTCTTACAGCTCCGCGACGAACCACATCTATCTTAATGTTTGGAGAATACAGTGGAAAAACTCTCTCCACTCCCTCTCCAAAAGAAATCTTCCTCACCGTTACTGAAGATCCGAGGCCGCGATTGCGACGAGCAATGCACATTCCCTCAAAGGACTGCATACGCTCCTTTTCTCCCTCTACGACCTTCACCAGCACCCTAAGCGTATCGCCAGGCGCAAACTCAGGTATCACCTTACCGGCCAACAACCTTTCCTGCTCTTTTTTCTCAAAACTCTGTAGCATATTCATAGCATCAATTCCTAAAAATAATCTTTGTAATTAATAACACAATACGAATGAAAAATCAAATAATATGCATTCGGCAGTTATTACATTTTTTCTTACATCCGCTACATATAAAACGCAGTAATTTTAATGAAAAGGCCCTGATAGCAGATATCTGCGTTTTTTTTGAAGATTAGATATTATTTGCCCCTTTATACCCTGCCCATGATTTGATGTCATTTGCGATGGTTTGCAGTGTGGAGTTCAGACTTGCCTCATTTTCGACATCGTAAACACAGTTAGCTGTAGCCAAGTCATCGATGTAATCGTAGTCGAAAT
>JAISZX010000020.1 GCA_031284365.1 Holosporaceae bacterium | reverse complement strand
TTGTGGATTTCGAACCAGTCAAAGCAAAATCCGAAGGACGACGTCCGGAAGGACTCGCCCCAGAAATCGCCAACCTCTTCCCATCGTCTTTTGTCGACTCTCCGCTGGGGAAAATACCAGAGGGATGGGAGGTTAAGGCTTTGGATAAAATTATTCAGATTAACCCTACAACTTCAGTCGATAGAATGCGACCTGTTACGTTTGTTGATATGAAAGCGCTTCCAATTTCCGGATTTTCTATCATGAATTTCGAGAAAAAAATATATTCCAACGGAGCGAAATTTAGAAACGGTGATATTTTGATTGCTCGTATTACTCCTTGCCTGGAAAATGGAAAGACAGGAATGGTCGATTTTCTAGATGATAATGAATCAGGGTTTGGATCTACAGAATTTATTGTGTTAAGAGGTGCTTCTTCTATTCAAACTCCATATATAGCTTGTCTCTCAAGAAATAATGAATTCAGAGCGCATTGTATAAAGCATATGAACGGCTCTTCTGGCAGACAGCGCGTATCTACTTCTTGTTTTTCTGATTTCTATATGCCAATTCCCACAAAAAATTCTCTGCTAGATTTGTTTCATAAAGTGTGCGTACCGATTTTCAAAAAAATCACCTACAATGCGAGAACAACACAATCACTGATTGAGTTACGAGACATATTGTTGCCGCCGCTTACTTGTGGTACGATACATCCGCTTTTTATGGAGAGTTAAAATGAGAACCTATAACATATTCATTAGTCATTCATGGAAGTATGATGAAGACTACCAGCGGTTGATTGGACTACTGGATAAAGAGCCGTGTTTTCAAGGGAATTACAGAGATTATTCAGTGACAAAAGATGAGCCTATTCTTTCCAAAAACGGTAATAAATTAACAGATCAAGGTCTAATGGCAAGGATTAGTGAACAAATAAGATCCGCCAGTGTCGTTTTAATACCAGTTGGTATTTACGCTACACATAGCGATTGGATAAATGAAGAAATAAAAATCGCGAAAGGTTTTGGAAAGCCTATTATCGCGATTAAACCATGGGGAACACAGCGTGTTTCAAGTGTAGTTAAAGATGCAATCGAAACTGTCGGATGGAACGGATCTTCGATTGTCGACGCAATAAAGCGGCATACAAAATAGGGAAGACACGTTATGGATCACAAGTTTGAAATGTACAAAATGTACGTCGGTACTGCGGAAAAAGTGTCAGAGAGGAGACAGTCATCGAATAAGTTTTTTCTTTTACTAAATTCTACAATTATAGGACTTAAATCTTGGATGAATTGCAATTGGATAAATTATCTCTTGGGTATTATGCTGAGTATTTTGTGGTTTTTTAATATAGTATCTTTCCAGAAATTAAACAGAGCAAAATTTCAAGTAATTCATGAAATGGAAATAGAATTACCATATGCTCCATTTAAAAAAGAAGAGGAACTTTATAACAACGATCAACGATGGGACTTTTCGGCGATAGAAAAATGGATTCCTGTAGTATTTTGCGTTGTTTATCTTATAAAATGGTGTAATTGACTATGCTCCTCTCAGACCTAAAAACTAAATTCCGAAAAAAAATTTTGAACATAGCGAATGAGTGCGGAATCGACGAAGTACGAGTCTTTGGTTCGACAGCTCGGGGAGAAGCGACTGAAGAAAGCGACGTTGATCTTCTTGTTTCCGTCAAAGAGGCGACCAGCCTTTTGGATATAGGGCGCTTCAAGTGGAAAACTGAAGAATTATTGCGAAAAAAAGTGGATATTGCGTTTAAAGGCCGCATACATCATAGCATTGCCGATCGCGTTGCGAAGGAGGCCAAGTTATTGTGATAAAGGACGACGCGCTGTATTGTGATCATGTTATAGAAACGATGGACGTTATTTTTTCGTATACCAAAAATATCTCTCGGAAAGATTTTTTAGAAAATAAAATGTTAACCGACGCAGTTATGCGAAATCTGCAAATTCTATCAGAATCTACACAGAAAATCTCTCAAAAAACAAAGGATAAGCGCGGTAACATTCCATGGAAAGATATCTCGGGATTTAGAAATATTTTAGTACACGATTACTTTGAAGGCATAGATTTAAATGCTATTTGGAATGTAGTTGTTCGCGATCTGCCAGTGCTACATAAAGAATTTTTGACAATAAAAGAAACTGGCTTTAATAAATAATGTCCTTCATAAATGAATCCACTGCAGAGCAAAGCGTAATTCAAACACTTAGATCTCTCGGCTATGAATACGTTCCTTCCTCGGAAATTGAACGACCTAAAACGGAATCGATTCTTCAGAATCGTTTCAGATCGGCATTAAATCGCGTTAATCCGCACGCTTATCCTGACGCTATTGAAGAAGCTATTTGCAAATTTTTCGCCATATCCTCGTCAAATATCGTTGAAGACAATCAAAAGATTCATTCTTTCATCGCCGACGGCATGGACGTGGAATATTTTAAAGACGGCCGATCTGTTGGCGAACACATAATGTTTATCGATTATGATAATGTCGCAGATAACGACTTTTTGGCGACCAATCAATTTACGATTATCGAAAACGGGCGTAATCGCAGAGCCGATATTGTAGTTTTCATAAATGGTTTGCCGTTGGCCGTCATAGAGTTAAAAAATCCGGTTGACGAAAACGCAACTCTTGAGAACGCCTATAATCAGCTGCAAACCTACAAGGATCAAGTCCAGAGCTTATTTAGATGCAACGAAGTTCTCGTCATTTCGGACGGCGTAAACGGCCGCGTTGGATCACTAACCGCCGAAATGGATCGTTTTATGCCGTGGCGAACTGTTGACGGAAAGAATTTGTCGCCGGCAAATCAGTTGCAGCTGGACGTTTTGGTGAATGGACTGTTTAGGAAAGATTTCTTCCTGGATTTTGTTCGCAATTTCATTCTATTTGGAGTAAATAGAACTCAAATTGAGAAGAAAATCGCCGGTTATCATCAATTTCACGCCGTTAGAAAGGCCGTGCAGTCGGCGGTCGTAGCTTCGTCAATCAAAGGAGACAGGCGCGCAGGCGTTGTTTGGCATACGCAAGGTTCTGGGAAAAGTTTATCCATGGTTTTCTTTTGTCGCAGAATTGTTCAAGTGCAAGAGATGGAAAACCCAACGCTTGTGATTCTCACCGATCGCAACGATTTGGACGATCAACTCTTTGAAACGTTCGCGTCTCACGTAGATTTTTTAAGACAAACTCCGATTCAGGTTTCCGACAGATCTGATCTTAGAGAAAAACTAAAAACTTCGGCAGGCGGAGTAATTTTTGCGACGATTCAAAAATTTTCCGAAAGCCCGGAGCCTCTGTCAGCAAGAAGAAATATTCTCGTAATTGCAGACGAAACCCATCGCAGTCAGTATGATTTCATCGACGGTTTTGCAAGAAAAGTGCGAGACGCTTTGCCAAACGCTTCTTTCATCGGTTTTTCAGGAACTCCTATTGAAAAAAACGACAGAAATACTCCAGCAATTTTTGGAAATTACATCGATATATACGATATTGCACAAGCAGTTGAGGATGGCGCGACAGTTCCCATATATCACGAAAGTCGTTTGGCGAAATTTTCCATATCCGAAGAATCGCTGCAAGACATAGACACTGAATTTGAAGAAATTACGGAAGACGAAGAAAACAATCAAAAGTCAAAAAATAAATGGTCGAAGTTGGAAGTTCTTGTCGGAGAAAAAAACGCATTGGGGTCGTTGCTCATGATATCGTTAATCACTATTCGGAAAGAAGCAAAACCATCAACGAAAAAGCGATGATTGTGGCCATGAGTCGCAGAATTTGCATCGATTTATACAACGAAATTATTGCCCTGAAACCAGAGTGGAAGGAAAATGTCAAAATCATTATGACCGGCAGCGCTTCAGATCCTCCGGAGTGGCAGCAACATATTTATACAAAAAAGCAGAGGAAGAATTTAGCAAATGATTTCCGCGATCCGCAAAATCCTTTTAAAATTGTAATTGTACGCGACATGTGGCTGACAGGATTCGACGCTCCTTGTCTCGGCGTAATGTATCTGGATAAACCAATGTGCGGACACAATCTGATGCAAGCAATTGCGCGCGTAAATCGAGTATTTCTCGATAAACAAAGCGGTTTAATCGTCGATTATATAGGACTGACAAATAGCCTCAAGAAAGCTCTTGTAGATTACAGTAAAAGAGATCGTACTGAAGTCGTAATCGATATAAAACGAGCAATCGACGTTATGAATGAGAAATTCGAGATTGTTAAAAGCATTATCTACGGCTTCGATTACCAGAAAATTTTGCAGGAGAACAGCACCAAGAAAATGCCTCTGCTAATTAATATGGTCGATTTTATTCTGAAACAAAATCAGGGGAAAGAAAGATTTTTACAAGCCGTTTTAGAGTTAACGCATGCATTTTCGCTGTGCCCAACGACTGATCAGGCAAAATTAATTGCAAAAGATCTTGGGCTATTCCAAGATATAAAAAGCGTCATTTTGAAAATGAATTCTCCAGAAACAAGAAGCACAAACGATCGGGAATATGTCATTCGTCAATTGGTCTCGAGAGCTATCGGAGGATCTGAAATTATCGATATATTGAAAACGGTCGGCATGAAATCTCAGAATATTTCTATATTATCGGATGAATTTCTGCTGGAAGTAAAAGGCATGAAGCAGAAAAACTTCGCTCTGGAATTGTTGAAAAAACTACTTAACGACGAAATTAAAATAAAATTCAAAAGAAATATCGTCAAAGCCAAAAAATTTTCCGAACTACTGAAAGAATCTATAGCGAGATATCAGAATAGACTTATTCAAACGGTCGAAGTTGTCGAAGAGCTTCTAAAAATTGCGAAAGAAATAAAAGAAGCGGAAAAAAACAGTAAAAAGCTTGGACTGACTGAAGAGGAAAATGCATTTTACGACGCATTGTCGTTTAACGACAGCGCCAAAGAAGTGCTCGGAGACGATAAATTACGAGAGATTGCTCGCCTGTTGACGGAAAAAATTAGAAACTCCATAACAATTGACTGGCAATTCAGAGAAAGCGTCCGAGCAAAACTGAGACTTGAAGTAAAGAAAATACTGCAAAAATACGGTTATCCGCCTGATTTGCAAAAAGAAGCTACCGAAACAGTTCTTCAGCAAGCGGAAGCAATATCTGAAGAACTATCATGCAGTTAGCCAAAAGCTTTACTGATAATTTTAAGGACACAAAAAATGATCGACAGAGGCTACTGGGCGAATTCGAGCAAATTAATGATGAAATCCCCTAATCAAGAATGTGGGAAGCCGCTGCATGACGATCGGCGGCTGTTTGAGATGCTGATTCTTGAGGGAAAATCCTGCGGTCTGAGCTGGGAGATTGTTCTCAAAAAACGCGATCATATGAGAAAAGTCTTCGATAATTTCGATCCAGAAATGCTCGTAAAATACAACGATGAAAAAATCGAAGAATTGATGCAGGATGCCGGAATCATCAGACATCGAGCAAAAATAGAAGCGGTTATCAGCAATACCAAGGCGTATTTTGAAGTTAAAAAATTGCAATGTTTATGAACAATCTAATTCATAATTCGCGTTAACAATCAATGACTACTGGCTAAAGCCAGAAGTATGTTTAGTATAGTAGATTCGCTTTCCATTTACGAGATTTTCAAGCTTTCAGGATCTGAATCCTCAGCATTTTAGTGCAGTAAATGAAAAGCGAGTTTACTATATCTGAAGATACGCCGATTGAGGATAAATCCCTCTTTCTGTCTCATATTTCAAAGAGTCCTCGTCATTTTGTCTAATCTACTCTTGAACCAAAAAGTAGAACTGCTTTTCATTCTCAAACGGCACTTCGTCATCACTTTCGTTTCCATATATGCTATGCATACACCTGCTCGGCGGCACAAGGTGCGAACAGCAGTGCAGCGCCGTAAAAAATCCGTCCAACATTTCAAGAGTCATAGAGTCTTCACTGGGAAACGAGTC
>JAISZX010000078.1 GCA_031284365.1 Holosporaceae bacterium | reverse complement strand
CTATAGCAGATTTACCTTTGATATATCCTATCACATCTGCAACTGAATACTTTGGGGGAATCGATATCAGCATATGTACATGATCTTGAACCATATTTCCTTTGATAATCGTTGATCCTCTTTGAAATGCCAGTTCATGAAAAACTGTCACTAAAAACTTCCTGACTGCACCATATAATTTCTTCTTCCGGCATTGGGGAACAAAAACTATGTGATATTTGCAATCCCATTTCGAATGACTCAGCGACTCGTATGTTGTAACATTACTCATGTGTAAACTCCTTTCTGACCGACAAGCCAGAAAGGAGTTTACACCTATACTGAATCTGGAGGCCAAGCCTTTAGTGTCTCACTGGTCAAACCAGTGGCTTACCTCTCTTAGAGTTAGTTTTTGTATGTTTTTTGTTGTTTTTATCAAAAAAAGAGGAGTTTTATTAGGTATCCAAACGAACACATCGGCATATTCCTTTGTCAACAAAATTTACTAAAAATGTATCAAAAAAAGTTGGTTTGTAAACAAAAATCCACGTTGCAAAAAAAACTTTTATGTGATACAATGTAACGAGTGATGAATTGGAGGATATCATGAAAGAGAAAGTAACGCCGTTTTATAAAGACGCGGTGAATGCTGTCGATGCTGGTTTACGCAAATATATGCTGAATGTGTTTTCGTATATGTCTAGCGGATTGGCCTTGACAGCTGTGGTGGCTTATTTGGTTAGTTGCTCAGACGCCATGATGGCGTTTTTGTTCTATAACAAAGCTGTTTCTATAATAGTTGCTCTGATCCCTCTGGGAATATCTCTGTACTTGGTCAACAAATTGTCTAGTATATCGGCTGAAAATGCTAAGGCATTGTTTCTTGCCTACGCCGGATGTCTTGGGTTATCTCTTGCGTCGATTTTTGTTGTATATTCAGCGGTTAGTATAGCAAGCACATTTTTTGTAACATCATCTATGTTTTTGTCAATGGTCATCTATGGGTACGTTACAGAAAAAGATCTTACGAGCTTGGGGTCTTTTCTAATCATGGGTGTGATTGGGCTGATGATATCAAGCATTGTTAATATTTTTATGCAGAGCTCAACACTTTCGTTCATAATATCAGCGATTGGAGTTGTGATATTCACTGGATTAACCGCATATGATACGCAGACTATTAAGAGCTACTATTTTGAGTCTGATACTGTTGAAATAAGCGAAAAGAAAGCAATATTTGGTGCTTTCCGTCTATATCTAGATTTTATAAATCTGTTTATGTCAATCCTGAGATTTATGGGAACGAGGAGAGACTGATTTTTTGCAGGCAGACGTAAAAATTCGGAAATTGATGTTGAAATCAAAGGCCTAGGTTGTTTCAATCAGTTTTCGGATTTTCTTTCTTGAGATATTCTTTTTGTCATATTTTTTTAAGTACGTTCCTAATAATTGCAGATAGAAAGCGTTTGGCGTTTAGTGAACAGATTGGAGCGCTGCTCTGCGATCAAGACAAAACGAAAACGCATCTTCAAATTGCAAACATTTGTTAAGAAGATTCAAACGAATGACGAAACATGCTTTTCTCTAGGAAAAAGCCACTGGTGGTGAGAACAGCAATTTTTATGGCGCTTGACAGTTGTCTGCACATTTGGTTGAATATGCGGGGTTACGGTGTGGAAGTTATGTTATCATTTTGTACATTGGAGAATCTTTCTGGTATCGTGGCGACGGTTACGTCGATTGTTGGGTTGTTTCCGCAGGTTTACAAATCTTATCGGACGAAGTCAACGGCTGATGTTTCCATGGCGATGTTGGTAAACTACCTTATATGTTCAATCGCGTGGGTCGCGCACGGTGTGTGTTCTGGTTCAACTTTCGTTGTATACAGTAACGTTGTTGGAGCAATGTTGTCGTGTCTATCAATAATACAAAAAGTCACATATGACAAAAATTCTCGAAAAGCTATTACAGTATAGATCTGCGATATGCTTGGATGGACATATTGAATGTGATGTACTTAGGGAGATTTGTTTACCAATTATTGCTGCAGATGGTGCAGCAAATACTTTAATAAAAAATGGAATCGAGCCGACAGTAATAATTGGTGATCTGGATAGCGTTGACAATGGTCTGTTGAAAAATCGGCGTCATATTAGGAACGAAAGTCAGGAAAGCACAGACTTCGAAAAAGCGCTGGATTATATCGAAGAAAAATCATTGTCTCCGGCAATTGTATTTGGCATCGATGGAGGATACATCGATCGAGTCCTTGGAAATATCTCAATTTTTACTAATACGAAATTTGTTGCTGTATCGAAAGATATGATTTTCATGATGGTTGATGATAACCAAATCCTTAATCTTGAAGTTAATACAAAGCTTTCGATTTTTGGTATGCCGCGCTGCATTATAAAATCCAGTGGGCTGAAGTGGGAGCTTAATGGCGATGAGCTCTTTATTTGTGGAAAAAATTCTCATAGTAATCGTGCTGCTTCTGATCGCGTAGAGCTGAAAATTTCGTCGGGTAAAGCACTGATTTTTATCTACACGAAAACGATATCAGATGCTGGAGTTTCAAATTGTTTGGATGGCTCAAACATCTCAGCGATAAAATAAATAAAATTCATTAATAAATAGCGACATATTTGTCACACCAAAAATAGAAATCAATAAAAAAATAGACAGCCACAAAGATTAGTTGTATATTTAGTTGGATTTTACAGAAAAGTGAAACTTAAGTGTTTCGTTTTTGTGCTTTCTGAGAAGAAGGTATCGTTTGTACAACGATGTTGTAAATATGTGGCGTGTTATCACGGTGATAACATGCTGTAGTTTACTTATTTTTGGAGATGAGTGATGAAAAAAATAGTGCTTAGTATGATGTTTGTAGCATTGCAATTTAATGTACATGCAGCTGATGCAGAATCTGAACATAACAATGTAAATGTGGAAAGAGAAGAAAAACAACAATATGAGGGTTTTTACTTTGGATTGGGTGCTCATATTGCCTCAGTGGGAGAGAAAGTTTTGTACACTTATTCAAATGGTGTTAAAACGATGGAAGTTGGTCATAATACAGTTCGATTGGGTGGTACAGTTACAGCCGGTTTGGGTAAGAGACTACCAAAAGTGCCTGTGTATGGATCAATTGAGATAGGATGTGACGTTGGTCCTGTTGCTGAAAAAATTGAAGCGGATAAAGGTACAGCCAGCGATGTAGCAAACGCGGTTAAATATTATAGCCAAAGAACAGAAACAAACGGAATTTCTCCTTATGTAGCTTTGCGGTTAGGAGCAGTTCATCACAAACTTGGTGGTTTGTTCTACGTAAAAGTTGGTGCAGCGCACGAGAAATCTATGGAGCATTATAATGGATATATACAAAATGCTCCTGATCCCGCTACAGATTCAGAATTAGAAGTTTCTAAATTTAGACCGATTGTTGCTCTTGGTGTTGAAAAATCATATGGAAAAAATCTTACTGGCCGCACAGAAATTGAATGCAGATTTGGTGGTAGTAAGACTAAAAAATGGGAAAGAGGTGATGAAGTAAAATTAACACAAAAAGACAGAGTTACTTTCCGTGCCTTTGTCTGTTACCACGGAAAAATTGGGAAGCTTTGGGACGAAGTATTATAACTTGTCCTTCTTTGTAAATTATCATTATTTCATGCTGGTCTCATTTTGCGATGAGGCTCGCATGGAGTTTATCTTTTCATTATAATTATCGAGCCAGTTTTTTTCAGACTCTGTAAGAAGATTTTGGCATATAAATTTGTGATCAAACGGAATGAACGATATCATTTCAAATGATAAGTATCCTTGTAGTTCATCTTCTACAACGAGCATCATATTTTCAAGGCGAATGCCGAAATCGTTTTTTTTGTAGTACCCAGGCTCATTTGAAATTACCATACCGGCTTGCAGTGGAACATTACTGTTGCGAGAAATCGATAATGGACCTTCATGCACATGTGACATATACCCGATGCCATGTCCGGTCGAATGATTATAGTCGCTGGCATATTGCCACAAAAATTGGCGAGCCAGTGAATCCAACTGAGCACCAGTTGTGCCAATTGGAAATTTTGCGCTGGCCAGAGCGATATGTCCTTTCAATACCAAAGTATAGAAAAGTTTTTGCTCAGAAGTTGGCTCAGTTATGGATATTGTGCGAGTAATGTCAGTCGTTCCGTGCTTGTATTGCCCACCGGAATCGATCAGTAAAATATTGTTGATGCATTTATTCGTTTTTAAAGTCGGAGAGTAATGAATAATTGAAGCATTTTCATCTGCCGCTGCGATTGTTTTAAAACTTTCTCCAATGAATCCATCCTGTTGTTTTCGGAAACATTGAATTTTATCTGAGACGTCGAGTTCTGTGATTTTTTCAGTGTTACTGTGAAACCAATTTAAAAAATTAATGATTGCTAATGAATCTTTTCGAACTGCCAATTTTATATCGTCAATTTCCGATTCGCCTTTTATGGATTTCGGTGATATGCACGGATTTTTTAGATCAACAAAATTGGAATGCTGCAAATAAAACGGAGTTTGCGATCTATCAACACCAATTTTTGTGAATTGAGATAAGTCATGCAGCAAATCTTTTTCTGATTTAAATTCATGAAGTGAATCATATCTGTCATCTAAATAAAGAGTTGTTTTACAATCATTTGTTATCAATAAATATCCCAAAGCAACAGGAGTATACTTTTGATTTAAATCGCGAATATTCAGCAGCCAAGCAATACTGCACGGATCGCAGAGCAAATACGCATCCAAATTATTTTGCCGAATAGTTTTGGAAATTGGTGAAATTCTATCAACGACATTATCGATATAATAAATATTCAAATCAATTTTTTTAGATGAAACGTCGAGCATTGTCTTAAGGTCTGTTGGAGTAAAACAATGTTGCTTCAACTGTTTTGTAAAAAAAACAATTTCCGAATGTGTGTAATAGTTCGGATCAAATGCGATATTACTTCCTTCGGAAATGTTTTTTTTGATCCAATCAACAATTCCACTATCTTTTAAGTCTAAAACTTCAAATTCATTTTGGTCAACGTATTGTTTAGCCGCTAACGTGTAGCGACCATCAACAAACAGAGCAGATTTTTTCCGCGATACAATTACAGCTCCATCTGATGCATCTAAACCGGTAATTTTTTTCAGTATGTCATTTTCTGATCGAACAAAAATATTAGGATATTTCTCTTTTTTTCTGTACAGAATAGCATCTAAATTTTTCGGAAAATTTTTCATATCATCCTCATATAAACAATTTTACAAGCAGGAATCCGATGAGAACACTTACAACAATTAAAGTTAATGCAGTTTTCTTGTGCTTTTCTATAAAAGCTAGAAACTGATCTCCAAATACTCTACAAACGAGGGACAGCAACAAAAATCTTGTGGTTCTAGTAATTAATGATGCAGCTCCGAATGTTAGCAGATTAATTTTTGCAAATCCGCTGGCGATTGTAACTATTTTATACGGAATCGGTGTGAGTCCTTTGGCGCATATTATCCAAAATGCCCACTTATTTAATGTAGCAACAATGTCGCTGAATTTTTCAGCCTGCCCGTAAAAAGAAAGAATTTTTTCCCCAATTAATTCAAAAAATGAATACCCGATGTAGTATCCAAAAAAACCGCCCAGTACGGAAGCAATTGCGCACAACAATGCGTAACGAATTGCTTTGTCTTTGTTTTTTGCCACCACAATCGCAAGAACAGGATCCGGTGGAAGCGGAAAAAACGAGCTCTCAATAAACGAAACAAACATCAGAACCCGAACGGCGTTCTTGCTTTCTGCTTGTCTCAACATCCAATCATAAAGTTTTTCTATCATTTCCTTGCTATCTCAGCTATGTTGCGTACACCAACAATATTACGGAGGTCGAGTATATCATATGACGTCAGAAAATATTTATGCGGCAATAAAATTTTTTTATTTTCAGGAAGTAGCAGCTCAATAGAGTGATTTCCATTTTTTCTAAAATTATCTATAAGATTTTTCACAGAAAACAATTCATTTTTATTACTGATTTTTATTTGTAAAATTTTTTGATCTGAAAAGTTATCGGATATGTTGGTTTTAGCGCCGGATGAACAAGACTGATTATCATTTGTCGTCTGTGTTGCATCAGATATATTAAATTTTTCCATTTTATCTATTACAATACGCGTTTGATCGTCATTTTTGTGGCACGAGATGTTTATTGTGACGATATTTCCAATTTGGATTAAATCGCGATGTGCTGCAATGGCTTCCGAAAACATCGTTGCTTCAAAAATTCCAGATGCATCGGAAAT
The DNA here is from genome assembly GCA_031284365.1 of Holosporaceae bacterium. Classification (GTDB taxonomy): domain Bacteria; phylum Pseudomonadota; class Alphaproteobacteria; order UBA3830; family UBA3830; genus JAIRMQ01. Next base: position 22,400 of record JAISZX010000078.1, on the reverse strand, counting down.
CTGTAATATACAAAGTTTATTTTGAGTTTTAGTTGTTTTAAAAGTAAAACTATTGACAATTGCAACTACTTTCGATTTTTGAAGATCTCGTGCTTCAGATATGGACGGGAAATGCCACTGTTTCAATACATTTTCATACTGCGATATGGGGTGAGATGAAATATAAAATCCAACGGCTGCAAATTCGTTTTGCAATTTTTCGGTTTCACTAAACTCATCGGCAGTAACAAGCGGCGGATATGTTTTTTCAAATAACATCTCCTGATCAGCTGTCGGCTTCATCGACATAACCATATCTAATGATTTTAATAATTGATTTCTGTTTTTATGCAATTTGTCGAACGCACCGGATTTTATGAAATTTTCTATGAATCTTCGATTCAAAATTCTTTTTGGTTCGAGACGTTCAATGAAATCAAAAATTGAAGTATATGAACCATTAGTTTTTCTTTCCTTTGTAATTTCTTTTGCAACGTTATCGCCGCTTCCTTTGATTGCTGCGAGGCTGTATACGATTGTATCGTTCGTGTAGTCCACAATAAACTCATCTTCTGATACATTTATGTCAGGAGGGAGAATTTTTATTTTATTTTTTTTGGCATCCTGATAATAAACACATAATTTATCTGTGTTGTTAAGATCAAAAGTCATAATTGCGGCGAAAAATTCCACCTTATAATTCGCTTTTAAAAATGCTGTTTGATACGTAAGCAGTCCGTATGGTGTGGCGTGCGATTTGTTGAAACCGTATCCAGCAAATTTATTCATTTGTTCAAATAGACGTTCGGCAATATCGAGTGGTACGTTTCGTTCGACCGCTCCATTTATAAAACGCTTTTTTTGAGCAAGCATTTCTTCTTTATTCTTCTTTCCCATTGCTCGCCGCAAAATATCTGCCTGTCCAAGGGTATATCCTCCTAGAGATTGGGCGATCTGCATAACCTGTTCCTGGTAAACCATTACGCCGTATGTTTCAGCAAGAATCGGTTCTAGCTTTTCATGCTGATATGTGATCTGTTCCACACCATGCTTGCAGGCAATGTATTTTGGAATGTCGTCCATTGGTCCTGGACGATAGAGAGCAACCAACGCAATAAGATCCTCAACTCTATCCGGCTGCATTTTCTTTAGAACATCGCGCATACCTCCACTTTCTATTTGGAATACACCGACGCAATTTACTTTTTTCAAAAGTTCGAAAGTTTTTTTATCGTCCAGTGGAATTTCCTGCGCAGTTAGGTCGATTCCCCTATTTTTTATAAGATCCAAAGTTTTTTGAATGACTGTCAGTGTTTTTAATCCGAGAAAATCGAACTTTATTAGACTAGCACTCTCAATGTATTTCATTGAGAATTGCGTCACCGGCATGGTGGATTTCACATCCTTGTAGAGCGGAATTGTGTCCTGCAATTTTTGATCAGAAATTACAACACCGGCAGCATGCACCCCGGGATGACGATACAATCCCTCGAGTTTTAGTGCAATTTCCACCAAATGTTTTACCTGCGGATCAGAATCTATTAGATCGCGCAGAGACTGATCTGCGTCGATGGCTTCCTGAAGCGTTAGTGGATTTGTGGGATTAAAGGGAATCATTTTTGCAATTTTATCAACGAAACCGTAACCCAATGCAAGTACACGCCCCACGTCTCTGATAACCGCTTTTGCCTGTAATTTTCCAAAAGTTATAATCTGGGCTACGGACTCGTATCCATATTTTTGTTGAACATATGAAATCACCTCGTCCCGGCGTTCCTGACAAAAATCGATATCAAAATCAGGCATGGAAACCCTGTCAGGATTTAAAAATCTTTCAAAAAATAATTGAAACCGAATTGGATCAATATCCGTGATTTTTATCGACCATGCAACGATTGATCCAGCCCCGGAACCTCTACCTGGACCAACCGGGATGTTCTGCGATTTTGCCCAGCTTACATAGTCGGAAACTATCAAGAAATATCCGCTGAATCCCATTTTTTTTATCATACTTAATTCGTACTCAAGTCTTTCAAAATACGTCTTTTTTATTTCTTCGAAATTTTCATTATCCCTAAATTTTTCCAGTTTTATTTTTAGTCCTTCGACTGCGTTATCACGCAATTCATCATCCTGAGTTTTTTCGTTTTCTAGTTTAAAAATTGGCATCCGCGGTTTTTGCGGTTTAAGCATAAATGAGCAACGTTGCGCGAGGTTTACCGTATTTTCTGTCGCTTCCGGAAGGTCATTAAACAGGGCAATCATCTCATTTTGTGATTTGAAATAAAATTCAGGAGATGAAGTTTCTCTTTCAGAATCGTATACGGTGCGCCCCTGAGTAATACAGATTAAAATATCATGTGCTTCAAAATCACTCTGATACCTGAAGCAAACATTGTTCGTTGCCAGAAGTGGTAAATTTAGATCATAGGCCAGAGAAATCGCACTTTCCTCGATGCGATTTTCGTATTCGTTGTTATGTCGAGATAATTCCACATATAACCGATTTTTAAAATGCGCTGCAAGAAAATTCAAATATTCACGCGCACCGTCAACATCGTTTTCGAGCAGCATGGCTCCCAGTGATCCGTTTATTCCGCCGGTTGCTAATATCAAGTCATCCGAATATTGTGAAAGCAAATCCAACGAAATTTCTGGATGAGTTTTTGATGTGGATGACAGGTGTGAATTTGATACTAATTGAATCAGGTTCTGATATCCATTTTTGTTTTTTACATACAGCAGCACATTCGTTGAACGATCAATTTTTTTTATGTGTTTAATGTTTAACTGACAAGCGATAATCGGCTGAATTCCATGTTCAGAACATTTTATGGAAAATTCTAAAGCACCAAAAAGATTGTTTGTGTCGGTGACGGCCACAGCCGGCATTTTGTTTTCTTCACATAGCTTTACGAGCTTTTCGATTTTTATAGCCCCTTCCGCAAGAGAATAGGAAGAATGTAGTCGAAGATGGATGAAGTTTGTACTCATTGCTCCAATAATCTTCCTTCGGAAATTAAAAATTTTCTATGCATTTTTGCTGCAAGTTCGTAATTGTGTGTTGCGATAATTGCAGACATTTTTGTTTGCTGCATTATTCTCATTAGATCATCGAACACGAGAGAAGCAGTTTCTGGATCGAGATTTCCAGTCGGTTCGTCCGCTAACAATAATATGGGATCATTGGCAAGGGCGCGCGCGATTGCTATACGCTGTTTTTGTCCTCCGGAAAGTTCAGATGGAAACGAATTTAACTTGTTTTGTAGGTTTAAACTAGACAACAAATCTGTTGCTTTTTCCTTAGCAGCTTTTCTGGATGCCACTTTTTTTATTAATAGCGGAAGCATAACATTTTCGATTGCAGAAAATTCTTGTAATAAGTGATGATATTGATAAACAAAGCCAATTTTCGATAGTCTGATTGCAGTTTTTTCATTATCAGATGCTTTCGAAACATCCTTATTTTCGATAAATATTGATCCGCTCGTTTGACTATCCAACAATCCGGCAATGTGTAACAGCGTAGATTTTCCCGAGCCGGATGGACCAATTAAAGCGACAAACTCAGATTCCTCTACGGATAAAAATACATTATTCAACACGGATGCATCATTTTTGCTGTACCGTTTTTCGACATTTTCTAAGGAAATTATTGAATGACTCATGAATATCTCAATATTTCTGTTGGATCTAATCTGCTGGCTTTTTTGGCTGGATAAATCGTGGCTAAACACGACAGTGAAAGCGAAACGGCAACTGTAATCATTACATCAATTGGATTTAGCAGCGATGGTAGATGAGTGAGAAAATAAACCTCGGGAGAAAAGACTTTTGTGTTCAGTAAGGCCTCCAAAATTTCCTGAAGTTTTTTAATGTTAACTGCGAAAGCTATTCCCGCTAAAGCACCGATCATCGTCCCGAAAACTCCAATCGACGTTCCAGCCATGAAAAATATACGCGTTATGGCTGCTCGAGTTAATCCGATGGTTCGCAATATGGCGATATCTTTTTCCTTATCCTTTACCAACATTATCATGCAGGAAATTATGTTGAAGCTCGCAACCAACGTAATCAATGTGAGAATTAGGAACATCACATTGCGTTCAATTTCTACTGCTTTCATGAATGAGCTATTATTCGATTGCCAATCTGTAATTCTGTATGAATCAGAAAATTGCTCTGCGATTTTTTGTTTAATATCTGATACAATTAGAGGATTATCTATGAAAACTGAAATTCCAGTAATGATATTTTGCATTTTAAAAAGTTTCTGAGAAATATTAAGAGATATAAACGAAACAGAATTATCGTATTCGTACATTCCGGAATTAAAAGTAGCAACGAGTCTAAAAGTTTTTTTGCGCGGCATAAATCCGAATCCTGTTTCATCCATTTCTGGAGCAATTACAATAACTTCATCACCAATCCTGAGATTCGATCTTGATGCCAATGATTCTCCCAAAATTATGGCATTTTCCTGATTGAAATTTTCAAGATCGCCACTAACAATATTTTGCGCAATCATTTCTTTTTTTTGCAAATCTTTATATGAGATACCGTAGGTCAAAGTTCCTCTCACAACCCTGTTGCTGGAAATAAGCGCCTGTCTCTCGACCACAGGAACAGCTCGAGTTACGCCTTTTATGCTAAGAATTTTTTTAGATGTACCGCCATAATCAGTAGGTAAAACAACTGGATGCAATACAATGTGTCCATTGAATCCAATAACTCTTTCGGTAAATTCCTTGCGAAAGCCGTTCATAACTGACGTTACAATGATCAAAGTTGCTACGCCTAGAATTATACCGATAATCGAAAACCCGGCTATGGCAGAAATGGCCTTCTCTTTTCTCTTGGACTTCAAATACCTCCAGGCCAACAATATTTCTGCCGATAACATTATCTGACAAATCTCCCGATGACTTCGCTCCGTGAGATTTCTATCGCTTCTCCAGTTTTTCTATTTTTCAATTCCACAATTTCACTTTCTATTTTGTTCTTACCAATTATGATTTGCCATGGAATTCCAATGAGATCCGCGTCTGCCAACTTTTCTCCCACTGTGATGTCGCGATCATCGTAGAGAACTTCTTTTCTGGAAGAAATTGCACCGTAAATTTCCGAAGCAGCATCGCAACATTTGCTGTTTTTGACATGTAAGTTCAGAATAACAACATCGAACGGAGCGACAGCTTCCGGCCAAATTATTCCGCGATCATCATGCGATGCTTCTATGATAGCAGCAACCAATCTCGAAACGCCAATCCCGTAGGACCCCATTTCTGGGAAAACTTTTTCACCTTTTTCGTCCAGCACAAACGTATTCATGGCTTTGGAATATTTCGTTCCGAAATAAAAAACATGCCCAACTTCGATTCCTTTTGAAATCTGCAAATCTTTCTCATGAACAGCTGATTCCTTCGGATCGTATTTCTCATCGGTAACAGCAAACGTTGTCATCAGTTCATCATCAGAAGATGTTAGCAATTTTTTGTCGTAATAAAGAGTACTCTCGCCAGTTTCTGCAAGAATTTGGAATTCGTGACTCATATTTCCGCCAATTGCCCCGGAATCCGCTTGCACTGGAATCGGAGTCAATCCAATTCTCCTGAAAATTCGGATATATGATTTAAAAACATTGTCATATGTTCTTTTTGCGCTTTCAAAATCAATATCGAAGGAGTATCCATCTTTCATCAAAAATTCACGACCACGCATTACACCGAATCTTGGACGAATCTCATCACGAAACTTCCAGTGTATTTGATAAAGCATCGTAGGCAATCCTCGATAACTTTTAACGTATTTTCTAAAAACATCGGTTGCCTGTTCCTCGTTCGTTGGGCTGTAGAGAAAATTTCCCTCCTTACGATCTTTAATGCGCAGCATTTCTTTTCCGTAGGCATCGTAGCGACCGCTTTCAATCCACAAATCTGCCGGTTGTATAGTTGTAAAAAGCACGCGATTGGCGCCAATTCCATCTTGCTCATCGCAAATTATCTGCGATATTTTATCAAGGACGCGAACAGCGAGCGGCAGCCAACAATATATTCCAGACGCTGTCTGCGAAATCATACCTGAACGCAGCATCAATCTATGCGACACAATTTTAGCATCGGCTGGCACATCTCTGGATGTTGGAGCAAAAAACTTTGAGAATAACATAATTCCACCAAACATTAGACAGCTTATCCTAACATTAAAGAGAACTTAAAACAATAGAGCTTTCTGTACCGTCTCCTACGATACATAACTTTTTCCTAGAGAAAGGCGCATCTTATTCCTGAAAGTGCAAAACACAGCTGGATTTGTGAAAATTACGCCTGCAACGTTACAGCTTCATTAACAAGCGAAAGAACAGCACAAAACTCCACTTTTCATGGAGTTTTTGCTGCTGCTATGTCTATTCTTTGGTTACATGTTTGGGACAAAGTGAATAGCCAAAACTGGTATTCCTAAGTTGGCACAGGCCCAGAAAACAGACTTCACATTTGGTTTATAGTCATCGACAAATATTACTCTGTTTGGACGATCAATACAACACGTCTCTATCATATGCCATAGCACGTCTCCCTTAGTGGAGTAGGACATATCAGTATGAGGACAAGTAGGATAAAATGAAAAATCACCAAGTTTTGATTCGACAGGAAAATCTTTTTTCTCCAGAGACGTATATATGATTCCACTAGTCCTACATACGGTATACGCGATTCTTTTTTCTTTTAGTTGCGTTAATTTTTCTGAAAACGCAAAACCATCGTCTTTTAAAAAATCAGAAGAAAGCTGTATCCCAAAATTAGCCATTTCTATTTCTGTTGCTATCCTATTAGGTATATAGCTGCTTCTTGCTGTTAAAGCGACCACTTTACATTTTAAAACTTTCTTAAAATCTTCTACAATTCTAGGAATTTCTTGGTCCATTAATCTACTCGGACTATTCCTCCTATCGACAAGGGTATAGTCAATATCGAGAAAAACAGCAGAGTTTTCTGATGGAAATCCAAAACCATTACACTTTACAGTAAAAGCGCGACTTAAAGACCTTACTTCGCTCCAGCTATCGGCTGTTTTAATACTACACATGGCAGAAGCAGACATTTCTGCTAGACACAAACTAAACGCACAGACAAATTTCATTGCTTTCATTAGCATTCCCCTTTTATTAATAAATTACTTAGTACATCATAGTGCAAAGTAGAAAAAGAAACAAGTATTTTTAAGAAAAAACAGCACAAAACTCCACTTTTCATGGAGTTTTACTATATTTTGGCTATGATCGATAATTATTCCGCGTAGATTGTTTCATCGATTGTTTGCTGTTCTTTTGTGCAAAAATAGATGCTCAAAACAGGTATGTTCAGTTCACAACAACTTGAGAAAACAGATTCCACATTACCTTTATTGTCATCAACAAATACTATTCGGTCTGGGCGTTCAATTAAACAATTATCTATCATATGTTTCATTACAACTCCCTTAGGAGAGTTAGATATATCAAACCAATATCCATATTCATATCCAAAAAACGAAAATTCATCTAAAGATATATCACTGGGAAAATTTTCTTTGTCCACAGATGTATACACAATTCCGCCAGCCTGATCAATTTTGTATGCAGATCTTTTTCTTACACACGACCACTCAGCTTCAAACAAACATTCATTTGAAAGTATTATGCCATCCTTTTTAAAAAAATCATTTGAAAATTGTACGCCAACTTTTGATGTATTTTCTCTTGTTTTGTCGGCAAAAGTATCGACCCTGGATGTCAAAGCTACTACATCGCAGTTTGGCTTTTCTCTTAAAAGCTGGATAATTTCTGGAATTTTTTCGTCAACCAATCTATAAAAACTGTTGATAATTACACCATCAATATCAACAAAAAATACAGAATGTTCTGAATCTTCAACGAAATTGTCACACAAGCGACTTACATCACCCCAGTTGTTAACCGTTTCAATACTAGAACTACAGGTCATAGCCAAAGCAGACGTCCCTGCGAGATACAAAGTAAACACAGCTGTAAATTTTACTATTTTCATTCATACTCCTTTTTTTTATTTAAAATACTAATTTTATATAGTGAATAGCAGAAAAAGAACAAGCTTTTTTTTTAAATTTGTGATTTATATCATATATGAAAACAAGCCCCAAGAACTCCATTTCTCGTGGAGTTCTTGTGACTATTTTATGATAATTTTTTGTTATTTTGTTGGATCAAAATGCATAGCCAAAACCTGTATACCATCTTCACGACAGGCTGAGTAAAAAAACTCAACAACTTTCAAACAATTATCAACAAATATTACTCGATCTGGACATCCGATGAATCCTTGCTGTATCATATGCTTTACTACCGTTCCCTTGGGGGAATAAAAAGAAGCTCCTTGAATAAGGAATTCATTCTTGCTTTGAACAAAAAAATTGCCCGTACTTTTATCGCGTAAGTTACATATATCACTAATAACCTTACCATTTACTGATGTATGTATAATACCGCGACTTTGATCCATTATATACGCAATTCTTTTTTCACCATGTCCCTGCAAAGTGAACATACATTTTTCTGAAAACTTAACGCCACTGGATTCTAAAATACCTGATGAAAACTTCACACAAAAACCAGAAAAAAATTTCCTAGACTCAGCAATTTGTTGATCTATTGCAGAAATGTCGCAATTACGTATTCTAGGAGTCTCATAATAGATCGCGCCATCTCTAGATGTTAGAGCAAACACATCGCAATCTTGACTTTTAAATTCATCTAAAATTTCAGGAATTTTTCTATCGATTAGCTTGCCGCTCTTATCGATAATTGTATCATCAATATCAACAAAAACTACAGTTTTGCCTGTAATAAAACGCTGACCAAGATCTTTTACTTCATCCCAGCTCTTAACTGTTTCGATACTGCAAGGATCAGACTCATGCGTGTCTAATGCGTACATCTCTGCGACACATAAAGCAAATGCCGCCATAAATTTTACTATTTTCATTTATTCCCCTTTTTTAATTTAAACGCAAGTTATATATAATGATTCCAACAGGAAAAGGCAAATACTTTTTTAATTTATTTGTAGAATAGTGCGTAAAAAAACGCCCTCGCCAAGTCGAGAGCGCTTTTACAAAGATAAAACTTTTCGGATCCTATACCAACTTACTTTCCAGCAGTCTTTTTAGACGCCTAAAACGAGTAGACAGCAAACAATCGCATGTCTGCAGCAAATACTTATCAATGCCGCCAGGAAAAGGCAAATACTTCTTTAATTTATTTGTAGAATAGTGCGTAAGAAAACGCCCTCACCAAGTCGAGAGCGCTTTTACAAAGACAAAACTTTTCGGATCCTATACCAACTTACTTTCCAGCAGTCTTTTTAGACGCCTAAAACGAGTAGACAGCAAACAATCGCATGTCTGCAGCAAATACTTATCAATGCCGCCACTTTTTTCAACTGAACGAATAGCATGCGTCGAAAGACACACTCTCACATTCGATCCCAACGCATCACTCAAAAAAGATACTCTCTGCAAATTCGGCATGAAACGACGTTTCGTTTTGTTATTTGCGTGACTCACCTTGTTACCGTACAAAACCTTCTTACCAGAAAGAGGACACACTCTAGCCATATTAAAAATCCTTACCTAAAAATCATTTTCAATATTTCTATAGCAATATAAGCGCAAAGTCAAGCAATTATGCATTACAAACCTGGATCACGTTATTATTTTTTTTGATTGAGCATAATAAGCAACACATTACCACCAAATATTACCTTAAATTTTAAACATTTGATTTGTTTTTTTGGACAGAATTTTTTTGTTCCAATATTTTTATTATACAATATTTTTTATTTAGATAAAATGTAGTATATAAAAGCGACATTAAAATATGGACGCAATTACGTTGAATAAGTATTGGAGCCACAGTGGTCATGGATTTAAATTTGTATAAAACAGCAGTAATAGGCGCTGGCCAAATGGGATCCGGAATAGCGCAAGTGTTTGCAACTGCAGGACATGTCGTAAAAATTTATGATATTTCCAATGAAATTTTTGAAAAATCTCGTACTCGCATATTTGATTCGCTAAAGAAACTTGAATCTAAGCACATGATAGACCGGGAAGCTGAAAAAATTATGGAAAGAATATCTTTTCATGCAGAAATCACAGATTTAAAGGATTGTCGTATTTTTGTTGAATCTGCTTTCGAAGATTACGAAATAAAAAGTGAAATATTTCACAAATTGTCGAAAATTCTAACTCCTAAGTCATATGTTGCAACGAATACTTCATCATATTCTATAACAGCGCTTTCAAGAATGATTCCATATCCTCAGAATTTTGTCGGTTTCCATTTTATGAATCCTCCTCCGATCATGGAACTGCTGGAAATTATCCGTGGAATGTACACCAGCGATGCAACTTTTAATTTTTTCTGGCAATTGGCTAAGGATCTCAAAAAAATTTCCATAGAGTCGCGAAATTCTCCTGGGTTTGTGCTGAATCGCATTCTAATTCCAATGATAAATGAGGCAATTTTTGCGCTTTACGAAAATATTTCTACGCCTGAACAGATAGATACAGCGCTAAAACTAGGCGCTGGACATCCGTTAGGTCCTTTAGCGCTAGCAGATTTAATAGGACTTGATACGGTACTTGCTATTATGAAAACTTTGCGAAAAGAAATTGATGAAGAAAAATATGCACCATGTCCATTACTTGAAAATTACGTAGCGCGTGGGTTGCTCGGTAAAAAAACTGGAAAAGGATTTTATGAATATAGGTAAAAACATTACCCATTACATTTATTGATTTGTAAAAAGCACACTTGTTGAGGCGGTTAGTATTTTTGTTTGTATTCTGTTGATTTTGATATTATAATCGTCGTTGTTGTTTTTCTATAATTAAGGGGGTCATATGACACAAAATGGCAAGAAAGAGAAAGAGAATGTGATAGTATCGGTAATGTTTTTTGCAACATTGGTGCTCTTTTTCTATCAATTTATTGCAAGATCAGCGTTCCCTACGGTTCTGACAGAGCAATTTATGAAATATTTCCAGATTGATGCAACTGGAATGGGTGTTTTAGCAAGTTGCTACTACTGGGTCTATACATTTATGCAGATTCCTGCTGGTCTGTTGTCGGATAGATTTGGTCCAAGAAAAATTTCGGTATTAAGTGCAATGATGTGTTCCTGCGGAGTTTTACTATTCGTATCGACGACCAACTGTTACGTTGCCGGTTGCGGTCAGATGATGCTCGGATTTGGTTCATCATTTGCGTTCATACTCGTAATGAAAGTAATTACAAGCTATTTCAGTAGCGAAGAAGTTCCAGTGAAAACATCGATAACTGTGGCAATTGGTTGCTCAGGTCCTGTTATTGGCGGCCCAGCAGTGTCGGCTTTGGTCAGTCACTTCGACTGGGTAAATTTGATGAAAGTGTTTGCAATAGCTGGACTGTTTCTGGCAGTAGCACTTGGAATGATCGTAAGAGATAAAGAATCTGGCGGAGCAGGAAGTAAAAGAATTTCACCCATGGATTCCATAAAAATTATTATGACTTCTAGTCAGGTTTGGATATTGTCTCTCTACACAATGGCGCAATATGCTCCTTTGAGCGCGCTTGGAGATCTATGGGGCGTGTCGTTTTTGAAGAAAGCCTATGGAATTGATTCTGCAACTGCGTCTTTTGCTAACAACATGCTTTATGTGGGAATGGTAGTTGGTGCTCCGACGTTTGCATACCTTGCCAGAATCTGGGACAGCTACAAAAAGCCTATGATTGTTGGAATAGTAGGAGCGGCTATGAGTATGGCAACCATAATAATGGGCGCGGAGTTGCCTTTGAAGGCTGCGTTCTTTCTATTTTTTGCAACCGGGTTTTGCTGTGCTGCGACGCTGGCCTATCCTCTTGCTGTAATGATATTTCCATCCTCCATCGGAGCCACTGTGTCCGGATTCGTAAACATGGTGTGCATGTTCAGTGGAGTAGTTTTGATGCCACTGATAGGGTATATCGTTAATTGGTCCTGGGACGGCACAATTGAAAATGGATTAAAGGTATACAGTCTGAATGATTTTAGACTTGGTTTGGTGTCGGTTCTGGTATTTCTGTTGGCAGGATTTGTGCTTTCATTGATGATAAAAGACAGGTCACCTAGAGAGCAGCGTTCCGAAGACATGAAGTGAGCGGTAACAAAAAACTGCAAAAAAACGCAAACTTTAACACAATGATAACTATATCCTACTAAGATTGAAGCGTTATCCTTGTGTTAGGTGTGCAATGCTTAGAAAGATTATAGAAACGTTTAAGGCAACTGTTGGTGTTTGGGCACTGATTCTTGTTCCTCTGCTGATTTGTGTCTATTGCGTGAAAACAGCTATAAACAGAGACGTAAAAAGATGCGTTGATACGTTTATGCAGTCAGAGGGGAGTGGAATATCTAAATACATGTCACTCCAATTCGATAATTCCGTCAAAGAATTAGAGGTTGTTGTGGCGAGAGCGTCCGATGAGGTTGCGGACAAAGATGCTTTAAAGGAAGAATTGAAAGACATTGCTAAGAGCAACGATAACGTGGCAATGTTAAGCGTGTATGATGAAGATGGAAAGTTTTTAGCAAACTCTTCTGGCGATGAGTCCGTTGATTTAGAGGAAGATCAGGTACTTGATGCATCAAAGGACGGATTTTTATATAAAATAGATCAACTGGACGACAAGAGTATTGTCATAAAATATCAAGCTGCTAGAGACGTCGTTCTAGAAGATGGAAAAAGCAAAAAGTATTTATTTGAGTTGGTTATGAAATGGAAAAGGTATGAAGAATACATGATGCACCTGGAGCAGGGGTCACTTCCTAGGATATTCTACATAGTTTCTCCAGATTGCAAAAGGTATGTATCGTTTAATTCATTGCCTCGCAACAACATAGGTAATACAGCTCTTGCGGCGCTTGGAATGCATTTGGCGAAAGAAGTAAGTAACATAAATTCTGGAATAAGCGATATAGCTGTCGATTCAGTTGATTTCAGAATTCTTAAAGAAGAAATTAAGATGCCTTCCAATTTGAGTGGAAGCAAGTTTTTCATCATGCTTGTTACTGACGACAATACGGTTGAGCAGTTGAACAACAATATGTTTGAGGTGCTTCCACTCATAACGATGGTGTTTTTGATAATTTTGCTGATAGTGTGTTTGGTAATCGCAAGATTCTACAACAAAATAAAAGAGCAGCTGGAAATAGCAAATGTTATCCAAGATTCAACGCCTTTGTCTATCGTTATATTTAAGGCAAGCGATGGCCATGTCATTAAAATCAACTTAACAGCATCAACGTTACTAAGAATAGAAAAAGAAGATGTTGCAAAAATAAATATGTGGAATATGTTCATCGAAGATGAGGATAAAAGTTACATAGTTCATGCTATCGATTCGAATATTAGCGTATTAAATTACGAAGTGTTGGTACAAAGTTTTGGCAGCGGCACTTTTTGGTCCATATGTTCAGCAAGTCCGATTAGTATTAATGAAGAAAAATACATCGTGCTGGCTGTTTTGGATATCAATCGCCGTAAAGAAATTGAAAAGAAGTTGGCCAACAATGCAGCGCTTCTGGAGAAACAAATCGCTGAAAGAACCGCTGATCTTGAATTGAAAGCAAAGGAGTTGGAGCAATCGAATACTTTGCTTGAGAAATCCAAATTTGTTGCAGATGAAGCTAATAATGCCAAGAGTAAATTTTTGGCTAGCATGAGCAATGAGTTAAAAACTCCTCTGAATGCAATTATTGGCTACAGCGAGATTCTCAAAGAGGAAGCTATGGATCGCAAGGATGCTGTTTCATCAGATGATTTGAGTAAAATTATAGGATCTGCCAAGCATCTTCTGTCGTTAATTGATGAGATTCTCGATCTTTCAAATATAGAAGCTGGGAAAACGCAGCTGTTTTTTGAAAATATCGAACTTGTTAGCCTTATCAAGGATGTTGAAGGTATTACGATGCCTCTTGTTGCGAAAAACGATAACTCTATGTTTATGGAGTATCCTAAAGACATCGGAATTATGTACTCAGATTCTACAAAAATAAGGCAATGCCTGCTGAACCTACTGAGCAATGCTGCGAAATTTACGGAATTCGGTAAAATAACACTGAGAATTGATTCGCTTGTAAAAGGTGGGATAGATTTCGTTGAATTTTCCGTGATTGACACCGGAATTGGAATCGAATCATACAAATTACCTAATATTTTTGAATCGTTTCAGGGTGGGAATTCCAGCGCTGGACTCGGTTTATCACTTACGAAGAAATACATTGAATTACTTGGCGGCACTGTTACCGTTGAAAGCGAAATTGGAGCTGGATCTAAGTTCGTTGTGAGACTTCCAAGAGTTTGTAAGACTGAGTCATGCGATTCCGTTGAAGTGAAAAATCAGAGTGGAGAAAGAATGTTTGATGATATTATCGAAGAAATATCTTCAACAGTCCCCTGATGGATTAGCTATCGCAATCGCAATTTGTATTTTGCGGCAGAACAGTTATGGTGTGTCATTCGAATTATAGATTTTGGGGAGGGTGTTTCAGGATCATTGCTATTTGCTCTGTAAAAGGGCACCGAATTCAGTAGCAGGTATGTAAAAATAATTTCAGAAGAAAATGGTCTTTTTATGATATAATTACCTTTGGTGGCTTTCGGAAGGAGAGAAAATGCCAAATTGGAGTTTTTGCGTGGGTTACATATTGAATTTTTTTTTGTATTTTTCTTGCGTACTAAATATGGGAAAATGTTTTGGATATAACTAAAAAAATTACAGATTCTGTTGATCCTTCATTGAATCATAATGGTTATGAAATTGTTCAGGTTAGAATGATTGGAGGGAAACACCAGATTGTAGCGATCGACATAGATCGCCTGGATGGTCAACCTGTTACGGTTGAAGATTGTACAAAAGCTAGTTATTTGATTTCTGCTATTTTGGATGTTGAAAATTTTATTATTGGATCATATAATCTCGAAGTTAGTTCGCCAGGTGAAAGTCGTCCTCTCAAAAAATTAGGAGATTTTGAGCGTTTTTGCGGTAAAGACGTGAAGATGGAGCTTTCTATTTCGATAAACGGAAAGCGCAAAGTTAGTGGAAAGCTTTTGCGAGTTGAGCAATGCGAGAGCGGTTCGTTTGTTTATCTGAGGGAAGAAAGTGGCATCGATTCTTCTGAGGTTGGCGTACCTTATGGAGATATAAAAAAGGCGAGCGTGAAAAGGTTTTAGATGAAAGGGACAGGAGTATGTCGGTAGCTTTGTGGACAGATTCTCGTTTTTACGGGCCAGAATTGCTGCAGGTGTCAGATGCTGTGGCACGGGAAAAGGGGCTGGAAAGAGAAAAAGTTTTAGAGGCCATGGAAAGCGCTATTCAAAAGGCCGTTCGTTCGAGATATGGATTTGAGCATGATATTCGCGTTGAGATCAATAGGAAAAGTGGCGATGTGTCGATAATAAAGTGCATCACCGTAAAAGAAGTCGTAGAAGATGAGTTTACAGAAATCTCATTGGAGGAAGCGAAAAAAATCGACGAAACAGTCGATGTTGGGCATGTTTTTACAACAAAACTTCCGCCAATAAATTTGGGGAGAGTAGCCGCTCAGGTTGGCCGCCAGATCATCTCGCAAAAAATTCGCGAAGCGGAGCGAGAAAAACAATATGATGAATTTAAAGATAGAGTCGGAGAAATAATAAATGGTGTTGTAAAACGTGCTGAATTTACTTCCGTGACGTTGGACGTTGGGCGCACAGAGGCTGTGATCAAGAAAGATCAACTAATCCCTAAGGAGAATTTCAGAGTTGGAGATAGGGTGCGAGCGTATATAGCAAGCGTTTCGCAAGAAACAAAAGGGCCGCAAGTGTTTCTATCGCGTACACATCCTAAATTTTTAGCAAAATTGTTTGAGCAGGAGGTTCCGGAGATATACGACGGAGTAATTGAGATAAAATCCGTTGTAAGAGATCC
This sequence comes from Holosporaceae bacterium, assembly GCA_031284365.1. Taxonomy (GTDB): domain Bacteria; phylum Pseudomonadota; class Alphaproteobacteria; order UBA3830; family UBA3830; genus JAIRMQ01. The sequence goes on along the minus strand of JAISZX010000078.1, from coordinate 6,415 downwards.
TGGAAGTAGGGCAAAAATAGCCGTTTATGCTACTGATAACAGTATTGATCCGATTGGAGCCTGCGTTGGCGTCAGAGGAAGTCGCGTACAAAACATTATTCGCGAGCTGCAGGGAGAAAAAATTGATATAATATTATGGTCTGATGATCCAGCAACTTTCGCAGTGAATGCTTTGGCTCCTGCTGAAGCTTCGAAGGTCGTCATGGATGAGGAAAACAGGAAATTTGAAGTTTTGACTCCGGATGATCAGTTGAGTTTGGCTATAGGCAGGAGAGGACAAAATGTGAGGCTTGCGTCACAGTTGATTGGATGGGGAGTTACTGTCGTTTCAGAATCTGATGCAACAGAAAAAAGAAATCGAGAGTACCATGCCCACTCAAAGAAATTCATGAATGCGCTCGACTGCGATGAAGTTATTGCTCATTTGCTTGTGGCGGAGGGATTTGCTAACGTTCAAGAGTTAGCAAATGTCTCAGTGGAAGAATTAGCATCAATTGAAGGATTTGACGAAGAATTAGCAAAAGAGTTAGTTTCTCGTGCTATCATGTATTTGGATAAAAAAAATCAGGAAACGATGGCGAAGGTGAAAGAAAAAAAACTTGATGAAGAAATCATAAAATTGGAAGTATTTTCTAATGAAGATCTACTGGTTTTGGCTGAGCGTGGCATTAATAAGTTGGATGATTTAGCAGATTTGAGCGCAGATGAGTTAATAGAGTTGTTACCAAGGTTGAATGAAAAATCTGCCAACGATATTGTTATGAAGTCTAGAGAGCATTGGTTTAAGTAATATAAAGGGTTGGAGAAATCAAACATGGCAGAGCAAAAAAAAGGCACGTTGAGTCTATCTTGCCCTACTGATTTAAAAAAGACAGAATCACTAGTGGGAAAAGTCAGACAGAGTTTTTCCCATGGAAAGACAAAGGTCGTAACCGTTGAGGTGAAGAAAAAGAGGGCGCTAAGTAGATCGCCCGGAGGAGCTTTTTCATCTTCCATTGCTGGGTTACAGAAGAGCGGAGATCTCACAGACAAAGAGCTAGAAACACGTCTCGAAGTTGTAAAAAATTCCATCAAAGAGAATAGAGAGCAGGAAGAGCTTCGCTTGAAAGCGGAGCAAGAAGAGCGTGAGAGAGCGCGTATTTTTGCTGCAGAGGAGGAAGCTCGAATGTTGGCTGAAATTCGAGCCAAAGAGAAAGCAAAGGAAGAAGAAGAAAAGAAAAGGGAAAAAGAGGCGGAAATTAGTGTGGAAGTGGGAGAAGTTTCCATTATACCACCAGTTGCAGAAAATGTGAAAAAAACACAGCAGGCAGAGCCAAAGGTCGGCGAGTCTGGAAGGTTGTTTTCGCATAAAACTGTACGGCAAAAAGGTTCAGAAGAAGATGATGATTCTTTATTGAAAAGTGTTGCTGTAAATGCAAAAAAAGCTCCTCCTGTTAAAAAAGATATTAAAGAGCTGAAGGGGAGATACACGAAAGGGGCGGAAAAAATTTCAGTTTATAACGCCTTGGATGGCAGTGACGAAACTAAGACTCGTTCTCTGGCTTCCCTGAAACGTGCTAGACAAAAAAATAAATTTACTCAGCAGCGTGCTGAAGATACCAAAATTGTAAAAGAGGTTGTTCTTCCGGAAACAATTAGTGTCCAAGAATTATCGAACAGAATGGCTGTTCGCACTGGCGATGTTGTTAAGACATTGATGAAACTCGGGGTTATGGTAACGGCAAACCAAATAATCGATAATGATACGGCTGAGCTGATTGTTTTGGAATTTGGTCACAAAGTAAAAAGAGTTAGCGATAGCGATATCGAAATTGGGCTAAAGCGCGAAGATACCGAGGAAAATTTGCTGCCACGTCCTCCTGTTGTAACAATTATGGGACACGTTGATCATGGTAAAACATCGCTTCTTGATGCTCTGCGCAAGACAGATGTTGCTTTATCTGAGGCGGGTGGCATTACACAATGTATCGGTGCTTATCAGGTAACCATGAGTGATGGCAAAAAGATTACTTTTATCGATACTCCGGGGCACGCTGCATTCACAGAGATGAGGTCTCGCGGGGCTAATGTGACGGATATCGTAGTTCTTGTGGTCGCTGCTGACGACAGCGTGAATGATCAAACAGTTGAAGCAATAAATCACGCGAAAGCAGCTAAAGTTCCAATGATTTTGGCCATAAATAAAATGGATAAGTATGGCGTAAATCCTGATAACGTCCGCAAAGATCTTCTGCAGCATGAAGTTGTTGTTGAATCCTACGGTGGAGAAACGATGGATGTTGAAATTTCCGCCAAAATGGGGCTTAATCTTCATAAGCTTGAAGAAGTAATTTTGCTTCAGGCTGAGATGCTTGATTTGAAGGCAAATCCTAATAGAGAAGCCGAAGGAATTGTCATTGAGTCGAAGTTGGAGAAAGGACTTGGGCCAGTTGCCACCGTTCTTATTAACAAAGGTACGCTAAAGTTGGGAGATATTTTTGTCTCAGGAACTATTTTTGGGCGAGTGCGAGCAATCAGGAATTATCGAGGTGACAGTCTTCGGGAGTTAACTCCTGGAGCTCCAGGTGAAATTATCGGATTCGACGGTCCGACTGTGCCTGGAGATGATTTCGTGGTTGTTGAGACCGAAACTAAAGCACGTGAAATCGCCAGCTATCGCGATCGCAAGAAAAGAGAGCAGGCATGGGTTATTTCATCACGAACCACTGTGGATCAGATGTTCTCGGAGCTGGAAGCAGCCGAAAAACTGCAGGTTCTGTCAATCATTGTAAAAGCCGACGTTCAGGGGTCTTCAGAAGCCATTTGTTCAAGTTTGCGAAAGCTTTCTACGGATGAAGTTTCAGTGAAAATTATTCATGCAGGAATCGGAGAAATTACAGAAAACGATGTATCTCTCGCGCGCGCATCTCAAGCAATAATTCTTGGATTTAATGTACGCTCTAACATGCAGGCGAGGGATCAAATCGCTCGCGATAGAATTCAAGTGAAGTATTACTCGATTATTTACGATCTCGTAAACGATATTAAGTCGATTATGTCCGGGCTATTGACTCCGGACATCAAAGAGAATGTTCTTGGCTCCGCTGAAGTAAGAAAAATTTTCGATGTTTCGAAATTTGGTAGAATTGCTGGTTGTATGGTTATTGACGGAGTGATAAAACGCGGAACAAAAGCGCGATTGATTCGTAACGGCGCAGTTGTACATACTGGTAGCATAAAATCTGTGAGAAGAGTTAAGGATGACGTAAAAGAAGTCAAAAGTGGGTTCGAGTGTGGTATTTCTCTCGAAAATTACAATGATATTCACCTTAGCGATATAATAGAATGTTTTGAACTAGAGGAAGTTGCCAGACAACTGTAAATATTATGCAAAAAAAAAGCGTAAATAGATCTGATAGGGTTGCTGCTGAGGTTAGAAGGGTTCTGTCGGAATTTTTTATACATAATTCACTTGGAGACGAGGAGATAGATACTACTTTTCTATCAGTAACAGACGTTGTTTTGAGTTCATGCCTGCGGCATTTAAAAATTTATATCTCATCATCATCCAAGGATATTTCTAGTGATGATTACATCGAATTCTTGAAACAACATGTTCCTCATCTTCGCCATTATATTGGAACACAGATTCGATTGAAATTTGTGCCTGATCTTTCCTTCTTTATCGACGATTCATTTGATTATGCCAAAAGGATAGAATCGCTGCTTGGGAAGTAAAAAAATGCTTTTTGATATTTCATGAATTATAAGGTAAACGTCGAGTTTTAATTTAGAAATATCGATAAAAAGGAGCTAAATAAATAATGGTATTACTAATTGATTTTATTGACAGGATGCGACATTCTCATGCGGTAGTCTGTTTGGAGTTGGGATAATGTGTTATAAACGTGTCGTGTTTGTGTTGATTGGTGTGTGCACAGAATGTTATGCTGCGACTCGAGATTTTGAAGGAATTGATCAACAGGATGAGGGATTACTGATAGGCGAACATATTGCCGACAAACTCAGAGAGTCTGGTAATATCGATTTATATTTTGGTGGAGAGCTTCATCTCACGTCAATGCTAATCAATCAGGATCAAAAAAGTGATAAATATGAAAATGCAGTTACTTCTCTACAGGGAGATATTGAGCTGCGTTATCTTAAAAAATGCAGTGGCTATGGCTTAGGGTTCGAAATGAAAGCAAAGGCCAACTCTGGCATACTAAAGTATGGTAGTCCAATTCTTAGGACATCATTTCTTTTCTTTGAGTCAGATAAAATTGGTACGATAAAGTTTGGGTATACCAACACGGCTGGGGATTCATTAAGCATCTGCGGTGATAAATTTTTAGTAGGTTACACTGGAGCTGGTAGCGGAAATTTAAGGTTATTTTACAATAATTCAGCTGGTTCAATAATTGATACTTGTTTTACATATGATGATTCAAAAGCAGCAAAAATCGCCTGGTTATCTCCGACTGTTTCTGGATTCTCTGCAGGATTATCATTTACTTTTGATAGTCGTGATGCTGCTCTTTTCAAAACTTATAGAAATAAGTTAGTGAATCTTCATGAAAAATCAGATTTTAATGGCATGTTAGCATCATATTCTAAGAACGTCGTTTCAGCTGGATTAGCTTACGAATTTGGATCTCCGGACGATTTAAATGCTAAACTTTCAGTCGCTACGTGGTTTGGAAAAGGAGAACCAGCTTTTCTATATAATACGAACGTAAAGGTGCATAATGTTAATGCATATAACATCGGTTTCATCATAGGATACAAGAAATTCAACGCATCGTTTGGATATACCGACAATGGTAAATCAATGATGAGTCGAAGCTATGCTACGCATGATATTGGGGGGTTCGATGAAAGTGTAGATTATCAGCTTACTGATACAAGTGTTGGATTAATGGCAGGAGCTGATGCAGGGAAACTCTATTCAGCCGGGATCGCGTATTCCTTCGGTAAGATGACCGTTTCAGCCGGGTATTTTAAATCAGTTGTTAAGTTTTCTGATAAAGAAAAAGCGAAAGCAAATATAATTTCGCTGGCGGCCGAATATAAATTTGATAGAGTTCTAAGAATGTACGTCGAGTATGATCGCATCAACACTGATTCATGCGACAGAGCTCGTGCCTACAAAAAGGCCTGCGATCTATCTTCAACTGGAAAAAATTCAGCCAATATTTTTATGGTAGGGTCGAAGATTAATTTTTAGCTGCAGAAAAGCTCACGGAAACGTGATGATAATGATGCACAAAAAGCCGCTGGAAGAGGTGTGTTTGCCTGCGGCAGGGGGGGGGGCGATTCACGCTGACAAAGGACTGTGCAACGCCGTACCAGGAGTTGCAAATTTGCCAGATATTTTAATGAGAAAAAGTTAATTTTTCCTTAACAAAAGGATTGTATCCACAGATGAAGCTGTAGTAGCGTGAAGACTGTTATTGTTGTTCTGTAATGATCGAAAAGGTGGTGAAACGATGCTTTGAATGTAGTGATGAAAAGCGGTGGTCGTGGAACTTCTGTCGGTTGTTGTCATGGCCTTTTGAGTTTTCTCTTCATCTCCTGATTTTGTAAATATCGTCGTTTCGTTAGTGGTTTTTGTTATTTTAGTGTTTTGGAGGTATGATATGGTTGAGGTGTTTAAAGGTAATGTACGCGGTGTGCTTGCAGGAGCTTGTTGCGCGGCTGTGGTGATGTGTAGCGGAGTTAGCGGGATGGAAGAAAGGTTCTTTTCTTCTGAAGAAAGAAGTGTTCATGGCTTAAAAGAAGAGTTTGTGTTTGATTGGTGTAATAAGTTTAGAAATGAAGTCGGTAAAGACGAACCAGAAGTTGTCGACCCAACATTAATCGATAGATGTGTAAAATTTCTTAAATTAGCAGATCCTATAGTAAACAAGTGTCTAATAGAAAAGTTTACATCAAGCACCATTTGGGAAAAAAATTATTATAAGGTTGGGTGTCCAGATTGGGCTCCAACATTTAATATGTTGCTGTTTTTTTCCTCTATAGAAGGGCAAGAATTCTTAGAAAAACAAAATATTCGTGCAGTTGACTTTCTTAATTGGTATAATATTCAAGTGCAACGTAACGGATCCAATGGCCGTTTGAACAGTACTGCCAGTTCGCAGCATATAATAGCTGCTAGAGAAACTTATGCGATTGTTGCAATACGTACCGCCATAAAAGGATCCTTATGCGCAATGGAAACAGTGGTATTTACTGAAGATAGTGGGGATTTATGTGCTTTTTGTTATTCTATGGGAAGCGTTAAAATGCAAAGTATGGTTAGAACAATGCAGGATTCTGGGTACTCATACGAAGAATTCCTGAAAGGAAAAAATTCTGAAGATTACTGTGAAAGATATAATGTTGTAGGGCCTGAACCATTTGTTGTTGAATCTGTGTATAGTGCTAAAAAAAGAGG
>JAISZX010000107.1 GCA_031284365.1 Holosporaceae bacterium | reverse complement strand
GAGTTGCTCAACGGATGGTTGTCATTCCTTCAAAATCCGTATTTTATGGACGCGTCGTTTCTTGACGTAAGTGAAATAAAAGGAGCTATGGAAACACTGAAATACATCAGCGCAGATCCGGAAATACGAGCCTTATACGATCTCAGACAAAAGACGATTAATGATCACAATAGCGAAGTCACTGTTGCAAGGGAAGAAGGCAAAGCCGAGGGTAGAGAAGAGGGCATCGCAGAAGGCGAATTTAAAGGAAAAAGAGAGACGGCCCGTGCAATGCTATCAGAAGGAATTGCAACAAGTATCGTAAGCAAATGTACCGGTCTCACCATTGACGAGATTAAAGCAATTAACTAACAGGGTTACCTGCATCAATTTCTTTCATTATCCTGTCAGGAAGGTAGGGCTTTTTCCTAGAGGAGTAATCAAACACTAGTTTTTTACTCTAAGAAGTGAATGGCGATACATACATGCCTCTAGGAAAAAGCCCTGATTTATTTCTTAGTTTAAAGGAAAAATCTATGATTGTCTTAGCACTTCATATAAAGCAACCGTAGCTGCTTGAGCTGCATTTAAAGTGCTGAAGTTTCCGAAGCTGTGCAGATGCACCAGAAAATCGCACGCCTCTCGAGTTAATCTGCGCATGCCTTCTCCTTCACTTCCGATGACTATAATTAGTTTTCTGTCCAATGTCATTTCACTGATTTTTTTATCAGATTTTTCATCCAATCCAAGGCACCAAAATCCACGCTTTTTCAAATTGTTGATTGTGTGCACAAGATTTATTACTCGAATAAATGGTACGCATTCCACCGCTCCAGAAGCCGCTTTAATGATTGCAGGAGTAAGTGTAGGACTGTTATTTTCTGTTACAACAACAGCGCGCGCTCCAAAAACAGCCGACGCACGCAGTACGCTGCCAATGTTCTGAGGATCGCTCATATGATCTAGGAATACAAATGGACGCATATCAGACTCGTCCTCTATCAGGTCCTCCACAAAATACTCACGTAATTTTTTTACCAGAACAGCACACCCCTGATGAATTGCCTCTTTTCCAAAAATAGCGTTGAAAAAATTTTTATCAACTATTTCCTGTGTTGGCGATTTACATTCTCCACAAAAATCTTTGCAAGATTCTAGTGTAACAAAGCGCAACACTTTTCGATTAGGATTCCGCAAAGCAGCAAGTGTAGCATGCTTTCCGTATATCCAGACAGAACCTTCTGTATCTCGTTTTTTTTCTCTCATGAGAGGTATTCTCGAGCTAGTAACAAATCATCTGCTGTGTCAACACTAATCGGAGGTGCAGCGTCTATTACGGATATCCCAATAGTCATACCATTTTCAATCGCTCGCAGTTGTTCTAATTTTTCAGATTTTTCTAGAAAACTTTGCGGAAGCCCAACAAATTTCTTTAACCCATTTGCTCTGAAGCAATATATTCCAACATGATGAAAAAACGGACCACCAAACGGAACCGCAGATCGACTGAAATACAACGCCTTACCATCATTTTTCGAAGTAAATGCAATAACAGGTTTCACAACGCTGTCACGCAGGTACGAATTGTCTTTTATTGGAGTAGCCAAAGTCGATATATCATAATCTGTATTGCGGATAATTTTATCAGCTTCCTTCACGAAATCCTGAGATATAAAAGGGAGATCACCCTGAAGATTGATGATAAAATCGTATTTTTGCTCTGGGTCATACTGTGTCCACGCGGAAAAAACTCTATCTGTGCCGGATGGCAATTCAGGATCAGTTAGCACAGCTTTACCTCCAGCGTCCTGTATAACATTCGCGATTTCCTGGCCATCGCAGGCAATGATCACGTCACCAACGTTCGCAGAAACGGCGCTCTCAAATGTTCGCACGATCAACGGCTTACCGCCAACATCCGCAAGCATTTTCCTCGGCAACCTAGCTGAAGCTACACGAGCTGGTATAATTACCAATGTGTTCATAACAAAACCTAAAAATATGTGGTGCGGTCGAGAAGACTTGAACTTCCACGAAATCTCTTTCATAGCGACCTCAACGCTACGCGTCTACCAGTTCCGCCACGACCGCAATACCATTTACATACCAGACGTCGCAAAAACTATCAACTGAAAAATGCAAGTTATGCAATGCTTTTTCATATTCGATTGCGTTAAATCCTTATAATTCGTCTAATTGTTTCCCACCTCAATTTTTAGTAAAGATTTTCAGTAAAATCAAAAAACAACAATTTTTTAATATATTTTTCGTAATATGGTAGTCGGCAGCAAACTAGTAAAGCAATAAATGTATTTTTCTCTAAAATTTCAGACTAAAAATAATCATACGAGTGGCAAGTCTATTTACAATAATAATTGCATAAATAATTGCGCAATTATAATAATAGTGATATCATTAAAATTAGTATCGTTAATGTGGGAGAAGAGAAATGAAATTTAATAAAATACTTGGTTTGACGACATTCGCTTCAATTTTCAGTATAATTGGTGGTGATGCTATTTCGGAAAAAGTCTACGCAATGAATATGCTACGAAGTGCGCTTAGTTATCTTTTTGCGTCTAGAAATGATTGTGAACCTCTTATAGCAGACCCAATAAATGAGACGACTTCTGCATTTTTCAATGATGAATCTTTAATAAAAATGGACTTTTTGATAGAATTTGGGCGAGTTTACCCTGAGACAAACCCAAAATCCGAAATTCTTGATGGAAAATTAATGGTGAAAAATCTGCAGAATAGTTGCCAAGAAAATATAACAAGAATGTTTGCTTTATTGGGTCCAATGATTTGGATTACTGACTTATGTATTTCACATATTAAAGTACCGTTTTCGCTAGATATTATGGGATTTTTTACAAATCTGCTAGCATTGAATCTGGAAGGATGCACAGAATTGAGGTCACTGCGTGGAATAGAACGCTTTGAAAGTCTTAAATGGCTAAATCTGGAAGGGTGCACGGGATTGACGTCATTACTAGAAATAGAACACCTTAAAAATGTGGAATGGCTAAATCTGGAAGGATGCACTGGATTGGCGTCGTTGCAGAAAATAGAATGTCTCACAAATCTACGAACATTAAATCTAAAAAGATATGCAGGATTGACTTCATTGCAGGAAATAGAATGCCTCACAAATCTACGAGCATTGGATCTTGGAGAATGCGATGGGTTGGCGTCATTGCAGGGAATAGAACGCTTTACAAAACTGGAACGTCTGTGTCTGCACAAACATGCAAGATTGACATCATTGTTGGCAATAAAAGACCTTACAAATCTGCAAACATTAAATCTTGAAGGGTGCACAAAATTGACGTTATTGCGTGGAACGGAACGCCTTGCGAATTTGCAATTATTGAATCTGGGAGGATGCACAAAATTGATAACATTGCAGGGAATAGAACGCCTTGCGAATTTGCAATTATTGAATCTTGAAGGATGCACAAAATTGATAACATTGTATAAAATAGAATGCCTTACAAATCTGGAATGGCTGAGTATACGCGGATACACAAGATTGACGTCATTGCAGGAAATTGGATTACCTGCAAAACTAAAACAGCTGAATCTGAGAGGGTGCACTGGATTGACGTCATTACAAGGAATAGAACGGCTTACAAAACTGAAAACATTGAATCTGGAAGGATGCACAAGACTGGTGTCATTGCGGGGAATGGAACGCGTCGCAAATCTGAAGTCGCTGGACCTTGGAGGATGCGCAGAATTGACATTACTGCCGGAAATAGAATATCTTGCAAATCTTGTATGGCTAAATTTGGAAGGATGCACAGGATTGACGTCATTAGTGGAAATAGAACGACTTACAAATCTGAAATATCTGAATCTGTGCGGACACACAAGTTTTACATCATTGCGTGAAATAGACTGGCTCACAAACCTAACATCGCTTAATTTACGAGGATGCACAGGATTGAATTCATTGCAGAGAATAGAATTCTTTACAAAACTGGAATGGCTAAATCTAGAAGAGTGCACGGGATTGACGTCATTGAGTGGATTAAAACACATCAGAAAACTGAAATATGTATTCCTAAAAGGATGCCATGCCTTAACGAAACAAGATATAAATACTTTCCGTAATGATTTCTTGATTTGTAATGAGCGTTCTGTACATATTTCCACTTGATGTTGGTTATGTGACTCAGCAATGTTGCACTATTGAAGCGGCCATTGATAACCATCGGGAAAGCTGTTGTTTTTTCAATCGGAAGGTATTATTCTTAAGAGGTTATGGAGATCAATAATGAGAGCAAAGGTAGCGAAAAAAGACCTATTGCCGGCTATCATGCGGGCAGTCAGCGTAACTGATAAAAAATCTGTGGTTCCAATATTGTCTCATGTTTTGTTGGATTTTCGTGAGTCGGGTCTTAGGTTGAAGGCAACGGATCTTGATCATTCCGTAATAGAAGATGTGTCGGCGGAGGTTAGTACTTTAGGAATAGTAGCAGTACCGGCTGTTACTCTCGGCGATATCGTAAGAAAGTCGTCTGATACGTCGGTGCTTGAATTTTCCCTTGCGGACAAGGGAAATAAACTTATAGTGGTAGCTGGAAAGTCCAAGTTTGAGTTATCAACGCTGGATCATTCAGATTTTCCAGAAATTGCTCCATTGAAGGGAGCGTGTAATTTTGATGTAAAATCAGCTGATTTCAACAAGTTAATCAGCAGAACGAAATTTTCGATGTCTCCAGAGGAAAGTCGTCACAATCTCAATGGTATATTTTTTCACAAGGAAGATGACAAACTAAAGGCTGCATCCACGGATGGTCACCGCCTATCTGTTTCTGAAATGGGTATAGATATAAAAGAGAGCATTCAGGGAATGATAATCTCTAAAAAAACCGTTTTTGAAATAAAGAAGTTGCTAGATCTTTTTCAGGAAGATGCTGTGTCAGTGGCTTTTAGCGGCAATCAGATCCAATTCGCGTTGAGTAATATTACGTTCATTTCCAAATTGGTGGACGGTAATTTCCCGGACTATAAAAGGGTTATTCCAGAGGCAGGTAGCGATTTTTTCATCGTAAAAAGAGCTGATTTTCTTGAAATTGTCGATAGAGTTTCGGTAATATCAGATGATAAAGTTAGATCCGTAAAGCTTGAATTGACAAAAAACAACCTTGCGTGTTACGTGGCCAACAGCAAAATTGGAAGTGGACGCGATGAAGTAGAGGTCATTTATTCTGGTCAAGGATGGAGTTCTGGATTCAACGCTAGTTACCTGCTTGACGTGGCACAAACATTGCATGGGGAATCTCTTATGATTTATGTGAAAGATCCTCTAGCTCCAATATTGATAGTTGATGAGTCTGAACCGGAGTCATTATTTGTTGTTATGCCAATGCGCATATGAAGCCAGATATTCTTAAGCTGAGCTGTAGGAATTTTCGTTCTTACGGAATGCTGGATCTTAATTTTTCATCAAAGTTTGTCGTGTTTTTCGGAGAGAATGGCGCTGGAAAAACAAATATTTTGGAAGCGATTTCATTGTTTTCCTCAGACAGAGGATTGCGAAAAGCAGGCATAGCTGACCTTAATTATATTAAGGCTGCTTCGTTTTCGTGGAATCTTGAGTTGATTTTAGAGAAGGATCAGTACAAAACATTCCTATCAACAAATGCCCAAAATGGACGTAGATTGGCGAAGATAGACAATTCAAATGCAGATTCTCTTTCGAAATTTGATGAAATGATATGGATCCTGTGGGTTATCCCAAGTATGAATAATATTTTTATTGGCCCAACCGCCGATCGTCGAAGTTTTTTCGATCACTTGGTTAGTGGATACGATAAAAGGCACAAAACAGCGCTAAAGACTCTTGCAAAGCTTCAGAAAGAACGATTGCATGTCATTTTTCACAGAAAAGACGAAGCTTGGCTCAATGTCCTTGAGAGAGAAATTGCAGAAAAAAGCATAAGAATCACACAATCACGTTTGCAATTTATCGAAATACTTGAAGAAACTTTCAGAAAGCATCCGTCCGATTTTTTGAGACCTAATGTCGGTATTTCCGGAGCAGTAGAGCAAATCTACGAAACTCACGGTGAGGAAAATTCAGTTTTAGAAATTGCCGATATGTTAAAAAAGTGTAGACCAACAGACTCGGAAAAACAAACAACATCCATTAGTTGTCAAAAAACATTTTGGCAGGTTGAACATCAAAAAACAACGCTTGAAGCAGAAAAGTGTTCAACAGGCGAACAAAAAGCTTTTCTAATTTCAATAATTTTGGCAGCCTTGCGCATATATCAAACAACTCGCACTGGAATCCCAGTTCTGCTACTCGATGATCTAATGATGCACTTAGATAAATCGCGCAGGAAAAGCCTGGTAACAGAACTTGTATCACTTAACGTGCAAACGTTTTTTACAGGAACCGATCAGTATCTATTTGAGGACCTTTATGGCGAAACTCAGATATATCACGTGAAGAAATCAATCTGTACGGCGATCACAACACCGCCGCACGTGTGAAAAGAAACATGCTGCCAAAAAACTCAGCAGCGGAAAAACAGCTTACTCTATGACAGCTATGGCAACCCTATTCATTCTGTGGATCTCCTCTGGAGTTCCCTGTGCAGCAATTGGACGATCTTTTCCATAGGAAATAGTCCTCACACGATCCCCAGAAACACCGTGATCTAACAGAAACCTAGCAGCTGAGTCAGCTCTTCTCTCTCCAAGTCCAAGGTTATACTCACGTGTTCCACGCTCGTCGCAGTGTCCCTCAATCAGCACTTTTCTAGAGTCATGCTGCTTAAGCCACTCAACCTGACGTGACAGAGTCGCCTCAGCTTCTGGAGAAAGATTCGATTTATCAAAAGCGAAGAAAACTCTATCTCCAGCATTCGCGATGAAATCAGCCGCGGTTCCCCTAAGAGCGTCGTCCTCCACAACTTCAATCTTATTATCTTTCTGTTGGCACTTCTTGTCGCATTCGCAAGCTGCTAAAAAAGCTAAACCAGCGAGACAAACCAAACCACGTACTCTATTCTTGTTCACCTTAACTCTCCTAATAAAACATAAACAATCATGCCGATATTGTATTAATAAACTGTCAGCGCTTCAAGAATTCTTTTGCTACGATCAAAGATATTTTAATTTAAAAATGGAGGTGTTGTTTTTTTGCAATTATTACTTTCTGCGCTAGAAGAAACGATTGAGTACATGAACAATCGATTAACTATTTTTTTGGTATTATACTAGTAAATTTTTGGTGATAGATGTGTACGACCCTGAGTAGTAGTCTGCAACCCATAGAGGAACTTGAAATGATTTTAAAGAGCTATAATGGCACAATTTCACGATCTTCTGATTTTGTCAATTAAATGAAAGGATGAGAAAATGAAAAAAAACTTAAATAACGAAATTCCTAATGATACAAATATCACTAAAAATGAAAAAGTGGCTAACATTTTGGATATTGCTGTTATGGAAATCAGATCCTTGATAATAGAGTTAGCTCGAAAAGATATGGAAGAATTTATGAAAAATAACTCGTCAATTAATTTTGATGGTAATGACATTAATCAAGTTATTGGCAACAACATTAGACACGCCAGAAAATTTCGCTCGATGACTCAACACCAACTGGCAAATCTGCTGGGGTTGACATTTCAGCAACTGCAAAAATACGAAACTGGCAAAAATAGAGTATCGGCAGAGCGCCTATATCAGCTATCACGATTGCTCAATATTCCTATTGATTATTTTTTTTCCAACGCAGTCTCCTGAACAGGTTTTTTTCCCAGAGGATCTCTCAAACAATAGTTTTTTGCTTTTACAAGCGAATGGCGATATATACATGATATATTGGAAAAATCTTTGAACTTAATGTCGACGTAATCTGTGCGGCACACCCTCCACCGATTATCGCAGTTAACTTAATGCCGACGTAATCTGTGCGGCACACTCTCCATCGGTTATCACATTATACCAAAATAGTAAAATTTTTGTTAATTTTTGAAATTATTCCTCATTCCTCTCAAAAAAAAACGCTTTTTAAACATATTTTTTATAATATGGTAGTTGGTGGAAGATGTGCCGCGCCAATTGGATTAATAACAAATTAACAAATTGGGTCAATAACAAATTAAGAAAGCAGCAAATTAATAAAGCAATTAACATCTTTCTGAAATTTCAGATTAAAATCAGATTGAAAAAGGATCTGATTTCAATAAAATACTGCGGCATTGTTAACTTAATGCCAGGGTTTTTTCCCAGAGGATCTCTCAAACATTAATTTTTTGCTTTTACAAGCGAATGGCGATATATACATATTTCTAGGAAAAAGCCATGGTCTCCTGAAAGGAGTGCCAAATTTGCACTCCGTTACGTACACACTGCAACTAAAAAAATCACATACCCCATTTTGGAAAAAGCTGTTGACTTAGGACATCGGAAGCTGGTTCCACAAGAGGAGCTCTGAGTTCTAACTCATGGATAATTATATGAAGTCCCTTTTGCGCGTCAAAACTCATCCCCATATATTTTTTCGATGGCAGTAAATTTTCCAGACGAAATTTTAGCATGCAAAGTTTACATACGTTCTCTCTCAATTCCTCCAACGTAAAATTGCTAGTACTCATTTGAAATACTGAATGCAATACTTCATCATGACATCCGATCTTTTTGAAAATTTTCAGCGATTTTTCATTTGTCGGCAACAGAAAAAAATACGGATCAACTATTCCATTTGCCGAACCCGCCGCATCAAAAACGTTGTAGGCTAATTTATAGCACTCATATGTAGTCTCCAACATAATCTCAAAATCCCGATATCTTTCCATGGCTTCAAAGTACTCAAACAGATTTATGGAGCAGATAACTGGAACCAAAGATACTACACCGTCTCCATCAGGAACGCTCTCATACAAACAAAGAAAACAGTCGTCGAATGAATCTCTGACGTATCCCTTGAATTCATTAATATCGTTTTTAAAAAACTGCTCAACGATAGCATCAACAAACTCGTGATAAAATAATCGAGTTCTGAATCGTAACTCGTTAGCTGTTTTTGTAGAACCTGTATTAAAAAAGTCACAATAAGTTCTAGTCAACACATCATGTTTTTCACAGAATGTCCCATCGTAAAAGCCAGCTTTCCTCAAAGGTTCATGTACTGCATCAGCAAATATTGTGCTGCATAAAGTTTCAACTAAACAATTGAGATTTTCCACTCTATTAGCTGCATCAAAAAATCTAAGATAAAAACAACCAAGGAGTGAATTTACTCCATTACGCACACTTTCTGGTTGTACATCATGGGACACACAAACCATCGGGTCTGTTGAATTAGAAAATTTATCCATGCAGCTGATGCTGCAACAAATTGAGATTGATGCGCAAGTAAACAATTTTTTAAACGTCGTTTTCATTTTTCCTCCCACTATCAGTTAGATACAAAAATCCAGAACCATATCTCAGTGTAAAATACAAATTATTAATTATTTGCTAATTTTATGATATTTTTTTATATTAAAAACAAATCATGCGGAACATGTAAAACCAAGCAACTACGTGGTTTTTCGTTAAAAATTTACTTAATTTTTTGCTTGTTTCTATTGTTTTTTTATGCTGATAATAGACGTTGCCGTGGAGTTACTAATTCGCATGAGAGCTTGGTCAAAGACTGATATAATTGGCTTGTTTTTTGCAATATTCGGAATTGCATCGTTTTTGTTTGCGAATTCTGACTCTTTGACGTCAATCGTTTCTATAATTGCAGCTATTATTCTTCTATACAGTGTCTATAATGCAAGATACAATTGCGTGAAATACATGGAAATATTGTGCCACTATCAAGCTGTATTGTCATCTTCTGCGGAAGGATGGATCGCGTGGAATACCGATGGCGAATATATTGGCTCATCTAAAAAAATAAAGTCATTTTTTGGAATGAAATCAAACGACATTAGTGTGAGTGATATCATGTCAACTATACAACCAAAAGATGCCGATCTTCTTTTACTTAATTTCAGTAAGTTAAGAAAAGAAGGAGTTAACTTCACTTTGACTGTAAAGACTCTCTCTGACAAAAATGAAATACAAATAAACGGTTCGCGCATGATAATAAATAATGTAGAAACAATATTATTTTGGTGCACAAATGTAACTGAGTCGTCAGCATTAATTTTATCGATGGAACAGAAATTGGCCAGTGCCAAAAAGCAACTAAAATTTCTGAAAGAAATTCTCGACGCACTGCAGATGCCGGTCTGGAAACGCGACGAAAATCTTAGATTAGTGTACTGCAACAGAACGTATTCAAATTACCTAAATACAAGCGTCGAGAAAATTTTGGATAATAATATCCCGCTGATTCCAGGAAATTTATTTGGGCATGGGCACTCTCTTGCGGAAAATGCCAAGAAAGCCAACCGCGCTCAATCGATAGCAAGTTTTATCATGATTAATGGATTGCGTAAGAAAATATTAATGAGCGAATGCCCAACCATAGGTGGAGATTTTATCGGATATGCCAATGATATAACTGCTGAAGAAGCGCTTTCCGTAAATTTTGATAAGGTCGTGACAGCCAACTGCGAGGTGCTTGAAAATCTGTCTACTGCCATCGTTATCTTCGGAGAAAATATGAGGATAAAATTTTTCAACAATGCCTACCAGCGTCTTATGAAACTTGAGCCTGAATGGTTGTACTCCAATCCAACATATGGAGAAGTGCTGGATGAGCTACGCAACAATCGTCAACTTTCGGAACAGGCGGATTATCAGGTATATAAAAAAGCGCAGCTGGCGTTGTTTACGTCGACAACTGATCCAATTAAAGAGCTTATACATCTTCCAAATGGAAAAACTTTGAGATTAACGGTTTCTCCATATCAGCTTGGTGGTCTATTATTTGTGTACGAAGATGTGACAGATTCACTTACGTTGCAACGCAAAAACAATATGCTGCTGGCTGTGCACAAAGAAACGATCAACAACTTGTACGAAGGAGTTATGGTTTATGGCAGCGATAATCGATTGAAAATCGTCAACAAAGCCATGCAGAAAATTTGGAAAATGTTTGACGACGACATAATGACCAAAGCAAATGGTATGCATATCTCTGAACTTTTGGATACAATAGTAAGAAATGACATCGATTATGGTTCCAATTGGGAGGAATTTCGAGAAAATGCCATTAGCAATCTTACCGACAGAATTACAAAAACTGGAAAATTACAAAAAAAAGACGGATCTATTATCCAATTTTCGTATATTCCTCTGCCGGATGGAGCGCATATGCACAGTTATACAGATATTACAGATACTTACATCGTCGAAAGAGCTGTAATGGAGAAAAATCAAGCACTAAAAACTGCGCAGCAACTGCGACTAGAGTTTATTTCTGGAATTTCCATTGAATTAAAAGAACCACTGAATATATTAATCGGATTTTCCGAATTACTTCTCAGCCAAAGTTTTGGAACGCTGAATGACAAGCAGATGAAATATTGTAAACACCTTCTTTGCGCATCGAATCAATTGCATCAGCTTATCAATAATTTGCTGGAAATGGTTTCCATCGATATTGATTCGACTGATTTGGATTTATCTTCATTTTCGATAAATGATGTAGTCGAAGAAGTTATACAGAGTCTTGAAAAAAGAATTCTCGAAAAAAATCTCGACTTTGTAAAAAATTATCAAGAGCAACACATTGATTTCATTGGAGATCGAAGACGTATCAAGCAATCTATATACAATATGCTAATTACTGTTATCAAAAATGCAATACCACACGGAAAAGTAGATATTATCATCACATTTGATGATGAAAATCTGAAGGTAGTAATAAAAGACGACGCCATTAATCCTCATAAAGATAAAAGTAAAATAAAAAAAGTTTTCCATCGATCATCGAGAGGTATCAAATTCGGAAGTCTTGAAAATGATGGAATCAGCATGCCATTGGTCAGATCTCTAATAGAATTGCATGGTGGAACACTGAAAGTCGATTCCAACATTGGAGAAGGGACAAGTGTAATCTGCTCGCTTCCGATGAAGTTACAAAAGCATTCAGAAAATACCGTGTTAATGCATGGCAAATCTCGTGTTATTTCGCGAGCTGTAAACGAATAAATATATACCAAATTAAGTTAGCGCATTGTAAAATAAGGGTTTTTTAAATACCGTATTGCGCCTTTAAAATAGTCGTGAGATCCTAATATTGTTCTGGATGAAATGAATTGGGAATGATAAAGGAGATGATTATGATTAATTTGCTAAAGTATTTTAGTATTAGTAAAGAAAAAGTTTTATCGGTATATCAAGGGTTTACTGCTCCGCAGTTGACTCCTAATAGGTACGATGCCCTTTCGGAAGAAGGGTATCAAAAAAATGTTTTCGCTTTTCGTGCGATTAACCTTATTTCAAGGGGGATAGCATCGATTCCAATCTCCATAAGAGATCGTGAAAACAAAAAAGATGACGAAAAATTAACTGAAATTTTCAAAAGACCAAATGAGATGCAAACCAAAAGTTCTTTTTTGGAAAATGTGGTCAGTAATCTGCTGATATCAGGAAATGCGTTTATTCACTGCAATGATGCTGATGAATTGCATTGCCTGCGTGCAGACCGCATTCAAATAATTCCCAATAAATCCAGAACGGCAGTGGATTCATATACCTACTGCGTGGATTCTTCAAAATTTTCGATAGAGAAAAAAGATATTCTCCATCTGAAATTTTTCAATCCACTAAATGATTGGTATGGATTTAGTCCGCTGCAGGCCGCTTTGCATGCAATCGACCAATTCAATGAAATGTCGAAACATAATATTTCGATCTTACAAAATGGGGGACGTCCCTCCGGCTGCTTGATTGTGAAAAATGCAGAAAATTTGACGAACGAACAGAGGCGGCAATTGCGATCAGATATTCGGGAAGCCTACCAGGGAACAGCAAACTCGGGCCGAGTTATGGTTCTCGAAGGTGGACTGGAGTGGAAAGAAATGGGGCTTTCTCCAAAAGATATGGATTTTAATAATGGAAAAAATATCGCAGCGCGCGAAATTGCGCAGGCGTTTGGAGTTCCTCCCATGCTGCTTGGAATCGTTGGAGATTCCTCATTTGCTAGCTATAAAGAAGCGCGCCTGCACTTCTGGGAGGATACAGTGCTTCCAATCGTGGAACTTATTCGCATTGAATTTGAAAGTTGGCTGTCGTCCAGATTTAAACGATACGTTGAGATGGTTTTTGATTTGGAAGCAGTACATGCACTCATATCTCAGCGTGAAAGCCTATGGAATAAAATATCAAACGCGGATTTCCTAACCGTAAACGAACAAAGAGAAATTTTAGGATATCCGCCAATTAAAAATGGAGAAAAAATATGAAATATTTAACACAACACTTGCATCTAAAATCCATGAATGAAAGTGGGGAATTTTCCGGATACGCAAGCGTGTTCGGAGTTATGGATAGCTGCGGCGACGTTGTAGTAAACGGCGCGTTCAAAAACGCAGTTGCAGATTTTATCGCTGGAAAAAAACCAAAATTGCTATGGCAACATGATACTCATTATCCAATTGGTGTAATCGAAGAAATTTTCGAAGATGATCACGGCCTTTTTATAAAAGGACAGCTTCTTTTGGAAATTCCGAAAGCCAAAGAAGTGTATCTTCTGCTTAAAAAGCAAGCAATAGATGGGTTTTCCATTGGATACAAAATTAAAAACAATTACTTTAAAGATGGCAAACAATATTTAACTGACATTGAATTGCTGGAAGTGTCGGTTGTGACATTTCCGGCATGCAGAGAAGCCGTCGTCGAAGAAGTAAAATCAAATGACAATACTCTCAATGAAATTCGTAAAATATCACAAAAAATAAGGAGAAAAATCAATGAATAAGGATATAGAAGAAGCTATTTCCGAGCTAAACAACAACATAGATAAATTTATAGAAAATAATGAAAGAAAAATCAGAAAAATGGAGATCAATATGATGAAAAACGAAAACAATAAAACAATGCCACTGTCCGAAAATTTGGATGGAGATGTATATAAAAAATCAAATTTTGAGGATTATATCAGAAAAGGAAATGATAATTTTCTTAAAAAATCAATTAGCGATAGTGATGAATCATGCGGAATACACTTTATCCCGACACAAATTGCCTTACGTATCAACGATAAATTGAAATATTTATCACCAATGCGTTCCATTGCGCGAACTGTTACAGTATCGTCGAATGCAGTTGAGCTTTTGGTGGATTCACAGATGCCGGATGCAGGCTGGGTTGCGCGAAAAGACGAGGAACGCGAAGAAACTGATTCTCCGGAAATACAAAAAATCAGAATTCCGGTGCATGAAATATACGCAAAACCAAAAGTCAGCCAAAAATTGTTGGATGATTCACAAATCGATGTGGAAGAATGGCTAATTTCAAAAGTAGCAGAAAAAATTGCTGCACTTGAAAATGATGCGTTCATAAATGGGACTGGAGATGAAAGGCCGCTCGGTTTTCTTAAAGTTGAATCGGAAGAAGAAGAATCAAAAGATATGAAACTGCAGCATTTTTGCAGTGGCGCAAATGGGGCATTCGTGGATAACGACTCCGCTGTAAATATCATGATCGATATGACATGTTCTCTCAGGCCAATTTATGTGAAAAAAGCAAAATGGATTATGTCGAGATCCGCGCTGGCCGAAATTAGAAAGTTGCGCAATCACGACGGAACACTCTTGTGGCAGCCATCTTTTTCGGAGGCAAGTCCGTCAACGTTGCTCGGATACCATGTAATAATCGACGATAATATGCCGTCGCTTGTAAATGGTACAGAATCGATTTCGGTTGCGTTCGGTGATTTCTATTCGGGATATCAAATTGTGGATCGTCAAGGATTGAAGATTTTGCGCGATCCATATACGTCAAAACCATTCGTCGAATTCTACGCGACTAAACGCACCGGTGGAGCCGTCGTAGATTTTAAAGCAATAAAGCTATTGAAATTCAAAGAAAAATAAATGGAGAAAAAAATGCAATTAAACCTTATTGAAGCTCCGGCAAGCGAAATAATTACACTTGAGGAAACAAAAAAATATTTGAGAATTGATCACGATTTTGATGATAATTTAATCGTGATGCTTATAAAATCAACTCGGGAAGCAATCGAGGCTGTTATACAAAAATCTATTATGAAACAGGCGTGGGAATATAATATACAAAATCAACACGTTAGCAACTTCTATTTTAATGAAGGCGGCGATTATCCAAATGTTTTTGACGATGTATTAAAAATTTCTCTGCCTAAACCTCCGGTTAGAAAAATTATCAGCGTGGAAATTGGAGATAAAGAAATTGATCCAGAAAAATGTTCGCTTGATACCGTAAATAATAGATTCTGCCTATGCATTCATGATAAACGCCTTCTCGCTAGAAAACGAAAAATTTCTGTGAGTATAAAATATGAAGCTGGAATATCGGATCGCGCAGAAAATATTCCTTACCAACTGAAATTAGCAAATCTAATGTTGGTGGCTAACGCATTCCAGGAGAGATATTCCTACTCGCAAAATAATGTTGTTTCTCAAGGAGTTAAACAGTTGCTCAGTCCATTTTTAGAATGGAGGCTTTTTTAATCATGTTGAAAAAATTATTTGGCACAAGGGTGAAAATAGAAACGCTCGAAAAAAAATTGTCGGGCGAAAATTTGTGGATCTCGGAATTTAAACCATGGCGAGAAGTTTGGGCCGCCATCTCTGTTAAAGACATCTCAGCGAGGCGAACTCTCTACTTGTTCACAGTAAAATGGAAAGGAGATTTTCCACGCGAGTTTCGCGCAGTTGTAAATGGTAAAGTTTTTACTCCGACTCAAATGCCGGCAATTGAACTATCACAAGATCTTATTTTGTTTCACGCAACAGCATAGAAAGGAAAATATTATATGTTAATACCTTGGGATTTGGGTCTTATAAATGCCCTAAAAAAAGGATTCGAATATGCGATTTTTCCGTCGAATCCGCCGGAAGAAAACAGACGAACTCCATACCTTATTTTTGAACTGCAAAACTTTTTGCATGGAAAAAATTTTACAGCGCGAGTGGAGTTCACTCTCACAATCGTAGATCAAAAAGAAGTTACGTCT
Source organism: Holosporaceae bacterium (assembly GCA_031284365.1). GTDB lineage: Bacteria > Pseudomonadota > Alphaproteobacteria > UBA3830 > UBA3830 > JAIRMQ01. The sequence continues at coordinate 2,871 of JAISZX010000107.1, read as the reverse complement.
GCGAGTTTTGATGTACTGAGAGCTATTAATAAAGTTATCAGCAAAGAATTAACTTTGATTCAGGAAGAATTCGTGATCGGTAGCGCAAAAATAAAAACAGACGCAGTTGAAAGCAAAAAAAATAGCCTCGTACTGAAAATGGTTGCAATATTAAAATTGAGCATGGTGTACAAAGATGAATAAAGAAAATGAAAAATCTGAAGAAATGGACAATTTGGCCGAGTATTTGGAATATTTAACTAGAATAACTCCAACAACTTTACCGGAATGGATGGACTAAATGGGCGAAACAAATCTTATACTTGGCGTTGCGGGATTTCCTCCGGAAAGCGCCAGGAATTGTCATCAGGAATTGTCTCCAATTCCAAATGGGGAATTTAGAAAATCAATAAACGGAGATCTTTTATATCTGGAAACAAACGAGCGTAAACGTTATCGCAGCGTGATTTCCTGCAAAGATACAAACTCTCCCATAATCGATGGAATTTGGGTTGGAACGCAAATCACCATTGGGTGCATCCAAAATTTGTGGCAGGCAATTGATTGTGGTAAACGTAGCGTTCGGCTTGTACGTCCGCCGGTGGAAGGATCAGTCTGCGTTGTAAATAGTTGCGGAGAAGCAATCAGATTTACCCTAGAAGACGAAGAGGTGAAACTATCAAAATCGTATGATGAAAAAAATTTTGTGTGTTTTCGTCCATGGCTGATTACACGGGTCATAAATTTTTCACTAGAAACAAATGAATGGGGAATGTCAGGAGGTTGGAAATTGGTTGTCGAAGAAATTTAAAGAAATTATATAAAATTTTATCTTTTTTGGTCTGAACAAAACTGTTATGATGCAAAACATTAAGATTGGAGATAGCGTAATGCATTTTGAACACGCACTAATTGCTCGCATTTGTCATGATCTTATCACACCGTTTAATGCAATAAACCTCGGAATGGAGGCTTTTGATGCAACAGGTGACAAATCTTTGTTGAATGGCGTAAGGGGTAGTGTCGATAAGGCAAATATTATTCTAAAATTTGTCCGCGAGCTATATTCTACACGATCTGATTCATTTTGCTACTCCCGCATATCGTTACGCAAGTTGTTATCTGATTTTTTAAAAAATTATAATATTTCTTTTAATTTGGAATCGGATCTAGAGAATATTCCAAACGTTGCTGCCAAAATTATTATGTACAATGCTGTTATTGCAAAGGAAATTTCACAGCTTGGCGGAATCGTTAACGTAAAAATAAATGATGAACACGGCGAAATCGTGACGATATGCTCTGGAAAAAATGTTGTCGTCCCAAATTTTGAAAACGACGATGAATGCAACCACAAAAATATCATGAGACTTAATCTGCTCAGACTTTTAAAAGAGTCTGGATTCAAAATATCAGTTAATCAGAAAGATGACCGGGTTATAATTACTGAACAAGTCGCATGAATGTGTATACTGATTCTTATCAAATGCGCTAGTACGGAGCGACATTCTTTACTGAAAAAAATCATGAAGAAGTCGTGAGTTTTTCTTTGAGTTAATTGGAATTAGGTTTTAGAATAACACAGATCTGGAGGCGATAATGAAGAATGAATATAGTGTAGCCGTTGTTGGTGCAACAGGAAATGCAGGAATGAAAACTTTGCAAATCCTTGAAGAAAGGAATTTTTCAATAAATAACGTCGTTGCAATTGCTTCGGAAAAGTCGGTTGGAAAAGAAATTTCGTTTCGCGATCGATCAATAAAAATTAAGGCAATGTCACAAATTGATTTTTCAGAAGTAGATATCGCGATTTTTTGCGCTGGAAGCAGCGTATCTTGCAAAAATGCTGATACTGTAACTGCCGCCGGCTGCGTAATTATTGACAAATCTTCGTATTTTCGACTGAATCCTAAAGTGCCGCTAGTAATCCCAGAAGTAAATATCGACTCGTTAACTGCTGGAGCTCCATTAGGAATTGTGTCCACGCCTAATTGCGTTACCGTTCCACTTGTTATGACTTTGAAGGCGTTGTCTTCGTTGTCTTCGATAAAAAGAGTAGTTATATCAACCTATCAGTCGGTTTCCGGAGCTGGATTAAAAGCTATCGACGAGCTATACGTTCAAAGTAAGGCTATAGTTTCAGCTGGCACATTTAAATCTGAGATTTTTCAAAAGCAAATAGCGTTCAATGTCATCCCAGCTATAGGAAATTTGTATAAATCTGGAATAAGCGAAGAGGAGGATAAAATTTCCTGTGAGGTTCGTAAAATTATGAAAACAAATGTAAAAGTTGCCGTAACTTGCGTTCGAGTACCAGTGTTTATCGGGCATTCCATATCAGTTGCTTGTGAATTTGAAGAAAATGTAGATGATGAAATGATCTACGATGCATTTGAGAATGTCGAAGGAATCATCGTTATAGATCGCAAAGACGAATCCCATGAGCGAGGCGCAGCTTTTGCGACTCCAATCGATGTACACGGAGAAGATGCAATCTTCGTGAGTCGCGTTCGTAGAGACGATACTGTCGAAAGTGGATTGCTGTACTGGATTACGAGCGACAACCTACGCAAAGGCGCTGCTCTGAACAGTGTTCAAATCGCCGAAGCTATGATATCAATCGACCCACAACTCGAAAAATTCAGGAAAAATGCCTATTCCAGTTAGTTATACCAGGGCTTTTTCCTAGAGGATCTCTCAAACATTAATTTTTTGCTTTAACAAGCGAATGGCGATGTATACATGTCTCTAGGAAAAAGCCCTAAACTTAATGTGGGACTGTTGAAATCTGATCTATTAAGAATAGTTAAAATTTGGTAAAATTAAAAAAGATTTCTGTGGATGGTTTTGAATATGGAACAGTTAGAATTTGTTAGTCTTGGTGAGTTGGTA
>JAISZX010000053.1 GCA_031284365.1 Holosporaceae bacterium | reverse complement strand
AACTCTTCTAGACAATCGATACTATCACAAACGTTGGATATATGTAAATATTCTGGATAATTTATAGAAGAAAGTGAAGCGAAAAAAATAATAAAATTCACAGTTACAATTATGAAGATAATAATTCTAATGTTTTGCTGGAAGAAGCGGAAGCAGGAAAGACAACAACCATAAAAACAATTACTGAAATTTCATGGAGCTCTCCGAAATTCAGACCAGCAAAAGAGTTCAGATTTGTACACCACACGAACAATGGTTTATATTTATAATTTTCTTCTCTCTCCTAATCCCCAAGTTGTGCTCTGGCACCTATTCTACCAGTTACCATAATAGCAGGAAATTATACCAGGTCCCATCTCTGATTTGCCATTGTCGACTGGGTAGCGACTGGTACAGAGCGCCTTCCGAAAACAGTTTAGCTAATCCAAAATGAGATCTGGTATTATAAATATTTTCGCGGATATATGAGATACGTGGAGATTTGCTGTATCTGCCAATTGCCGACTGGCTCGTCATCCCACATAAAACGGCACGTGAAAATACAGGGTACAAGAACTCCATATGACGAAGATCTTCAGTATTGGAGCAAACGCTCCAAGAAAAGAAACTTCACGATACATGATCTAGCGGAGATGTACATATGACAAATGCAAAATTACTGAGGAACCAAGTCAGGCAGAGTGATCTGCCCGGCTTAGGTAACGAGTAGTGAACTTTGTTTAGCAAATGTCATAATCACATTAAATATGAATTCAAAATCTTCCTCTCTGCAGTCACAAAGAGGACTAGAGAGAGCATAAAATTTAATATGCTATTGAACCCAAATCGTTATGCATCAGGAAAAAATGTATATGGTCTATCAGAGAATTTATTGCTATAAATATCTGAAATGTCTCAGGTGTTCCGTCCAGATAGCTCATTTCCTTCAGTGCATTAAGCGCATTGGAAGCTTGCTCTAAATAAGCTCCAATATTATCTTTAGGATGCTTAGCTTGTATTGTTTTACACCTGGTAACAGTACGATCCACTCGTTCTGTGAAGGTATCTCGGTTATTCCGGAAATTAACTATTGCTTCACGCAGAGTTCCCTTATCGAATGCTTTTATTTTTCCCGGAAGTATATCTGGCACTTCATCCCGCGCTATTCTCTCCCGCTCAGCTACCATCGCTTTCCGCGCTTCTTTTGCCTGTAAGATTTTTTTCCTTGCTGGCGAATACGGATAATCCTCCGAAGTCGCTGTCGCTACCTGCGCTTTTGCTTCCGTGGCGATTTTTTCAGTAGCCGCCGACGGAGTCTCTGGCGCTTCCTGCACTTTTGCTTCCGTGGCGATTTTTTCAGTCGCCGCCGACGAAGTCTCTGTTGCTATCTGCGCTTTTGCTTCTGCCTTGGCGAACACTCTCGCATGCGCGTTTCCCGCCGACGAAGTCGCCATAACGCTACCGAGTAAAACAGTTCCTAAAATTTTCATCATACTCATCTGCATTTCTCCCTTATTAATATAACGATGAAAAAAATAGAAAAGCCGCCAAATTTTACAAATATCTTCGCCTAATCGGCTGCTTATTTTCTATTTTATAAAAAATAATCGCATACAATTGTTAATATGAGGTTAACAATTGCATTTTTTTTTGCATGATATACTCAGATTATTGCATAGAAGTGATATTTATGTTTGCATGATGGGGATGGTATCGCCTAATGGCAGATAAGAATCTACGCAAATAAAGAAAATAGGGCGCTTTTGACAAGTTCTGAGAAATGGCATGACGATTGAGCAAAAATATATTTAACAAAGAAATATTGCTGTGGATTTTAGCCATCCGCTAAAAAAATTCCTATACCTGCCGGCGTGATCTCAGCGTTTTTAAGCTAGGATGGCATATTTGCAGATAATTTTTCAACTTTGCAATTGGGATAATTCTCAAAAATCCCCTTCCTAAAATGAAAAATATTTTTACAAATTAACAAGATTTTAAGACATTTTTGGTAGTATGATACATATGGAAGTTTATGCCACGCGTCGCTAGCAGCTATAAAATTGAGAGATGAACTTCAAAATCAATCCGTTTCAGGATCGGTCGAGTAGCAACTTTGGCATAGTTGAATAATGGAGCCGGCTTATGAATAAATATACTGCTACACTTTTGATCCTTTGGTGCGTCAATTTGTGCGCGGAAGCGACTGATATAGCGAGCAAACAGAGGGGAATAGTGAGAACCGCATCTTCCCCGAATTTACTCTCCGGTAAAATTAGTGATACTAATATTGTGCTCAATGGGTACGGGCACATATATCTTAATGAATATGGATTGCACGATATGCCCGCTTGGCAAATCGATAAGATAACAGAAGCTGATATGTTGAAAGACTCGAATATTATTAGCACGTCCCTCTACACATTGGCCAATATGTTCGGCATTGAGGTAAATAATGGAACAAAGATAGTCAACATTTCGTACCCATATTTGCTTAAATGCGCTATTAAGCATACCACCGGCGACTTGCAGAGGTGGATTGAGAAAGTTGATGGCGTATTCACCTCCAAAGCAAACACAAACAATACCGCAGCAATAGATGAACTGTACAGGATCGCGACAGAGGTTGTTTTTGATGTGTCGTCGAAATATGAACAAAAATTCAAAAATGTATTTTCCAGAATGGTTTCCAATTTTACTGGCGAGCAGAGGATAAAGAGTCTCATAATCCTCCAGAAATTGATTAATGAAGGAATAATGGGGGCCTCCTACTATCGCGGAAAAAAGATGGATGTGGTGGAAGGGTGTGAGAGTTTGTATGATAGTGACGATCATTGTGTGACCTTAGGTCCTAACGATTTTGACGAAAGAACTATATTGGGTGATAACGTTGCTTCAAAAAGTTCGGAGTTTGTATTACAAGAAGATACTCTTACTCACGAGCTCTCCCATGCCTATCACTTTATGTTGGGTATACATGCAGCTAAAGTCAGAAATGCGTGGCATGTTGCAGCTTTCGGTAATGACGACTTCAGAAGATTGTTGTATCCTTTTCTGGAAAAAGATGCTTTTGATAAACTTGTGCAAGGCATTCATGAGAAATTTGGAGAAAATTTTCTTTTGCCTAAAAACATGGACGAAGACACGCAAGAATATATTTCTCAGACCGAAGATTTCTTAGAACATCGCAATTTCGATAGCATCAGTTCTTTTTTAAAGGCCAACAATTTCTTTGGTAATTCGAGATTAGATACCAATACGTTTAATGATTTATCCGATCCTTCCCTAATTAGCGCTACCAAAGCGGCAATTTATATTGTTAACCTAATGCCAATTGTCTATAGCAATGGGGAAGAAGTACTCACCATTAGAGGGATTTTACCAATTATGCTTCAGGATCCATCCAATCCGAATAGCACACATAGATATCTAATAGTTGACAACCAGAACGAAAACGTTTTTCTAGTGAGAGCCGCAGACATAAGGAGGTTGTTTCATGCGTCTCGTAATTTTTTAAGATATATATTGCCACAAGACAAGGAAACAATCTCGAAGGTTCTAATGGTCATGTCAGAGATCATGAGCACAAACAAAGGATTCATTCATCGCCAGAAAGAGGAGATGGCGAAGTTTGTTTATGCCGATTCCAAAGAATTGGATATCACTTACGATGCTAAGACAATTACCAAAGATGAAATAATTGCAACAATATCTGCGCTTTTTTCTCATGGACACAGCAAACCAATAAACAGCCTAATAAAAGACTTGATTGATTGTGCACTTAGAAATAGGATAGAATTGGACACTGAGTTCGAGAAAGTATGCCTGAAGAGTCCCATGCCAAGCCTACAAATAGAGGTTATCGATTATCTTTGGTCAAAGACTTTTGTGAACGCGAGTTTCAATGAACGCCTAGAACGCATACTGGAAGTAGCTTCATCTGAAACATCACCATTGGATCGCCAAACAATTGTAAAGACATTTTTCGCTTATTTTGCTTGTGCCAAACTGGAAGATGAAGTCAAAAAAACACTTGATTATGCAAAAAAATATCATCTTTTTAGCGAATTCGTAAATTGTTTTACGGCACCAGCCATGCCGGAAGAAAAAGAAATATTCAATGAGTTGCCGGAGGAAGTAGAAGGTGGACATATCTCGGACGCTGGGATAATTCTTCGTTATGCGATCAAACAAAATTTGGCAATTCGTAATCCAGAAATATTGAGTAAATTGTTAACTAAATATGCAGATGAGGTGGCTACTTCGAGGGCTAGCCTTTATGGCAAGTTCAAAGAATACTTCTCTGCCCATAAGATGTATTTGAACGAGGAAAAGTTTGATGAGTTACTGAATAGCTTGGATACCTCCTATAGTCCTACTTTAGATCGTAGCCTTAATAGGTTTTTCTGCGAGCAAACAGGACTTTTTTCTTCAAACGGACATTTCATCTATGCGAGAGATGAGCACAGACTTCTAGGTCTGTTGGATTCCTATCAAAACGCTATTATCAGTCCTGAAGCCTTGCGAAAATATGTCGATGCACATAAGATTGAACTGGACTTAACAAAATATCTCGTAAACAATGAGAATAATAGTGCGCCCCTTCAAGAGTGAAGTGCGTCAAGAGTGGCATCTTCTAGTTGAAAAAAGCGTAGCGAAGAAAACCTCAAACGGCGTATGGAAGTTTAGCACTTTTCATTGAATGTAGAAAAGTAGGAGAAGCTAATTGGTTCCACTTCTGAACTTATACCAGATCCCATTTTGGATTATCCAAACAACTTGCGGAGTGCATACTGTACCAGTCGCTGCCCAGCCGGCAATGGCAAATCAGAGATGGGATCTAGTATTACAGTAGGTGGGAGAACAGTTCGCCGCAGGAGATTGGAAAGCCACAGGCTACAGAAGTGATGAGGCAGCGCACCACGGGTGTTAAAAATACACGACATAAACTTATAAAACTGGGAAACGAACCTCCGCACCAATTGGTTCCAGAATCAGTAGGGCGGTATGTTAACGGTGCTTATCACAATACGGGTTCAGTAACATCCTGATTCGGAAGCTTATTGCATATTTTTACACCAATCCTCTCCACTCATCCTTCTCTCGGAGTTGTGTGCCGGCACCTTTTCCACCAGTTACCATAATAGCAGGAAAATGTAAAATTTCCGTTAGTGGCGAAAATTTTTATAAATTAACGAATTCTTAAGATGTTTTTGCTACCATGATATGTGTATGAATCTGTGCCGCGCGCCACATGGGGAGACTATAAATATAATAAATATATGAAATAAGCCTCAGAATAAGTAGGTTCCAGAATCTGTGTGGTAATAAAGTATGTGCATGTATTATATGTGCATGTATTGTATGTGCATGTATTATATGTGCATGTATTATATGTGCATGTATTGTATGTGCATGTATTGTATGTGCATGTATTGTATGTGCATGTATTATAATGTATTGTAAGGTATTGTATATTTTAACATTGTTACCATGAAGCAAACAAATGATAGTAATTGTATCTAGCGAAAAAGGTGGAACAGGAAAAACAACCATTTCTACCAATTTAACCATTATGCGAGCTCAAAAAGGCGTAGATGTTTTTTTAATAGATGCGGACTCCCAAAGATCCGCCATTGACTTCTCCGCAGTTAGAGAACAGGAAGGACATCAACCATCTTTCTGCTGCGCAGGTATATCCGGTCCCGGAACATATGACGAAATCCGCAAAATGTCTCAAAAATTTGATGACACCGTGGTAGACGTTGGCGGTAGAGATACCCTTACCCTAAGAAAAGCACTGCTGGCGGCAGATATAGTTGTGGTTCCTTTTATCCCAAGCCAATTGGACGTGTGGGGATTGGATAGAATGAATGAAATAATCGGCGAAGCCAAATCCGTGAACGAAAATCTTAGAGCCATATCAGTGATGAATAAAGTGGACTCTAATCCTAAAATAATACTAGGAGACGAGGCTCTTGTCATAGCAAAGGATTTAAAAAATATCGAGTTCTCCGGCTTAACTCTCGGATATCGAGTGTCATATAGAAGGAGCATAGCGGAAGGAATGGCCGTCACGGAACTATCAAAATCAAAAAAAGATGAAAAAGCTACGGCAGAAATGATTAGCCTATATCATGAGGTATTTAGAGATGCGTAAAAGAGAAGAAATAGAAGCCATACATTACGAATTCTTGCACGGTTCCCGTTCAGAAAAAATGGATAACGTTGGAGAAGTCGATGATCTGCATAAATACGTTAGATCAATAGACTGGCCCATATCCCAAGATATCGTTCTCCCTTCTCTAGCAGACGGTAGTACAACACTGAATAAAAATCTGTCCGTTTACTTGAAAGAAAGAGAATGGAATTCCATCGATAGACATGTAAAAGCTTTGGACCGAAATAAATCCGAATGGATTCGCTATGCTTTGCTAAAACTAATGCATGAAGAACAAATGTATTGCTTCAAAAATAAAAAAGATGAAAAAAAATAAAATACTAGACTACGTAACACAGCACTACCCCGACGCGGATATACATTTCGTATGCAGAATGATGATTACTTCAGCGCTGCCGCATTCCAAAATAGACGCTAATTCCTACAAAAGAACTAGTGGAAATTATACCCTAGCCATAACAAATGGATATGCTGACATCATACCCTATGGCTCATATCCGAGAGTGATTCTCTCCTGGCTTGTGACGGAAGCAATACGCACCAGATCCAGAGAAATATATCTCGGCGACAGCTTGTCTAACTTTATGAAGCAGCTGGACATATCTGTAACAGGAGGGAAAACTGGTTCCTTCAATAGATTTAAACAGCAATTCTTGGGATTAATGACCTCTAACATAACCTATACCTTTAAAGATTCGAGATCAAAAAAAACAATTATAGTTAATTTCCATGTGGCAAATGCTCTGAAATTTCTCTCGGATAACCAGGGAGATTTCTTTAAGGTGAAAATCATTCTCGATGAAAATTTTTTCAACGAAATCATAAAATATCCAGTACCTGTAGATAAAAAAGCCGTCAATGCCTTGATGTTTAGTTCATTGGCTCTGGATATATATTTTTGGCTGACCTATAAAATGAGCTACATAAAAGAAAAAACCCAAATATCCTTCGATGATTTGAAAACCCAATTCGGATTCGGATACAATGACACAAAATACGGAAAATATGAATTTCGAAGAAAATTTATTATTCAACTAAGGTCCGTACTGGCATTGTATAACTTAGCCAAAGTTAGTATCCAGAAAGATGGACTATTTCTTTATCCTAGTCCTTCGCATATTAAAAAAAAGAACGATCCGTTGGGATCTCTGGAGGACCCCATAAGACGAAATAACTTCGATGGGGAATCCGCTCCAGGGAATCGAAATATTATTCCGCATCAGGACTGTGATTTAAACAATAGACAAAAATCATTCGGTTTTGGTGGGCCGATGGAGTCGATTTCTGCCGTTACCCAACGTATTTTATCCAATGCAAAAAATAAGTAGCTAAATCTGCCCGAAAAACGACCTTTCGAAGGAGAAAAAATAGACCTCTTTCGAAACCGAGTAATTCGTCCATTCAAATAGCATCGTTGATTTAGAGGCAACACAGAGCACGTATTGAACAATTTGTAACGCCGTTTCCAAACCCGAATCAAGGTTGCCGTATCCGTAGAGTGGTAAGATTTTCTGATTTATTAATTGGTTTTGCTAATGGCAATGATAGAATCATAAAATAGAAAAAGAATTGAGATACAACCATGCTTACATTGCAGAACATAAATTTCAGCATTGCCGGAAGACAGATTTTAGAAGAGATCGGTCTACAAATCAGCGGTCGCCAACACGTTGGCCTTGTTGGTCGCAACGGCAGCGGCAAGTCAACGCTATTCAAAATTATCCTTGGAGAACTAGAACAGGACAGTGGGAAAATCCAGATGGAAAGCGGCAAACTGATCTTGTCCGTAAAACAGGAAATGCCAGATGACGGCATGACCCCGCGCGAATTCCTGCTGTCCAGTGATCTGCAGCGTGAAAAATTGCTGCGACAGCTGGAGAAAAATGCCGATAATCCGGAATCCTTGGCTGAAATCTACGATCGGCTCATCGGCATTAACGCTTTTGATGCGGAATCACGAGCTGCCATTGTCCTCAGGGGACTCGGATTCGACGAAGAAGCTCAAAACGATCTTCTCGGCAATTTTTCCGGAGGATTCCGCATGCGCGCTGCACTCGGCGCTATTTTATTTCGAGAACCAGATCTGCTTTTGCTGGATGAACCAACCAACCATCTCGATCTTGAAACTTCCGATTGGCTAAAAGATTTTCTTCGCAACTATTCGAAGAGCTTCATTTTGATATCCCATGATCGGGATTTCTTGAATGATACCGTAAATGCAATCCTCCATTTGAAAAATAAAAAAATCACAAGATATAACGGGAATTTTGACGCCTTTATCGATACATACGCACTAAAGCAAAAAGACGCCGAGGAATACAATGCAAAAATGGAGGCTAAACGCAAACACATGATGGAATTTGTGAGAAAATTCGGAGTGAAAGCTACAAAAGCCAGACAGGCACAGAGTCGACTAAAGGCAATCTCCAAAATGAAATTTATTCCAATAGATCAGGATGATCCAAGCATTGCTTTCGGCTTTCCGAAACCGAATTTCCCTCTTTCATCCAATATATTGTCCTATGACAAAATATCACTGGGCTATGAAAATAAAATTGTGCTGAAGAACATTTCCGGAACCATCATGGCTGACGATCGCATCGCCATTGTTGGAGCAAACGGAAACGGAAAAACTACCTTCGCAAAATTTCTCGCCGGAGAGCTGCGGCAAAAAAAAGGTACTCGCGAAGCTAACAGTAAACTAAAAATCGGATTCTACAGACAGGATCTCTTTGAAAAACTGGACGTGACAAAATCTTCCTATGATTTTCTGAAAGAAATTACGCCAAACGCCAACGATAAACAAATCCGCTCACATCTTGGGCGATTCGGATTTTCCGGAGATAAGGTCTTTCAGCTGATAAATGAACTCTCCGGAGGAGAACGCGCACGTTTGGTTTTCGCAACGCTTACGCTCGATGCTCCGAATTTGTTGATATTGGACGAACCAACCAATCATCTCGATATAGAAATGCGAGAATCGCTTATCTCTGCGCTGACTTCCTACAGTGGTGCGGTAGTTCTCATAACACACGATCGCAACTTCTTGAATAGGGTCGCGAATTCCATCATCGTCGTTAGCAATGGTTCTGTTATTCAATTCAGCGGGGACGTAGATCAATACGAAAAAGCAATACTACAGGAAAGACAGTAGCTGGAACAACAGATTTGGAACCAAATAAAATGGAGATGAACAATCGATGACACAACAAAAATGCCACGACAAAGATGCTGGTATTTTCCGTCTATTGTATTGTCAAAAGCGCCATTATTTTCGCCAATCTGCTGCCATTCGTTTCGGAAGAAGAGCTGTGTGCGCGACAACGCCGGCCGCAAAATCGATAGACGTTGTCGCTACAGCAAGAAGGCTATTATTCTACTTCCACCATAAGTTTATTCATATACTCATTCCACTCACTATCAAGATGGCTATTGGACTCAACACCCTTTAGGAAAGCTTTCTTGCGTTCTTTAGCTTCCTCTCCGTTTCCAATGGTGGCAAGCAACTTTTCCACATCTTCAATATAGCATTGATCCAGATCTGCTTTTTCGCCAAATTTCTCCAAATGCGTATTGGTTACAAATTTGCCCAAAGGTGAGGACATTAGCATGGTAAACACAGATACATATTGAGCACTAGAATTTTTCAATATCCCTCCAAGGAAGGCTTTTTTGAGCAGATGAT
>JAISZX010000130.1 GCA_031284365.1 Holosporaceae bacterium | reverse complement strand
ATGGATTGCAAAACTGTCAGAACCTGCAACGTCTGGATCTGTGCAGCTGTATTGAATTAACATCGTTGCATGGATTGCAAAACTGTCAGAACCTGGAGGACCTGAATCTGAACTACTGTTTTGGATTGACATCGTTGTATGAGTTGCAAAACTGTACGAACCTGCAAACGCTGCATCTGGCCTATACTGGAGTGACATCGTTGGATGGATTGCAAAACTGTCAGAACCTGCGAACGCTGGATCTGTGCGAATGTATTGGATTAACATCGTTGGATGGATTGCAAAACTGTCCGAACCTGCAAATACTGAATCTGCGCGAATGTAATATATTGACATCGTTGGATGGATTGCAAAACTGTACGAACCTGAAATACCTGAATCTGTCCAGGAGTGGTGTGACATCATTGGCAGGAACAGGATTGGAGAACTTACCTAATCTGCAAGTGGTATACTGGTGGCGCAGAGATGTGCCGCTTCTTTCGTCTTAATCAAACATACAGCACCAAAAGCTTTTTCTTAAAAATTGTTGATCTAAGAAAAAGCTACGACTTGTTGTTACTCCAGAGAAAAAACCTAACTCGACCAAGTAAATGCTAAAGAAAAACTGGAATAAAAGAAAAGAATAGGTTAATATCCCACTGTGTTATTGAGGATTATATGAAAAGGCTTATCTTTTGTGCTTTTTTTGTATGTTATGCCGTGACGTGCGAAGAAAAATCTTCAGAAACAGTAGAAGTTGAATCAAAAGTGGCGGAGCAAACAATAGATCATAAAGATTCTATTCCATCTGTAATTCAGCGTAGACAGAATGAAAAAAAGGAAATTGCTCCACCAAACGCGGCCAGTTCATCGATTGTAAAGGACAGAACTTCACTCTCGCTTGTCTGCTACAAAAACGGAGTATGTCAGGTAAAAGATGTCCGAGCGGTTACTGCATCTCCTGGTATGAACAGAGTTGTTATTTCTGATTTGTATCCCGGGGCGTTGGAAGAGTCTCTAAGTTTTCGCACTCCTAAAAGTGAAAAAGTTTCTGTCATTAGCTATGAATTTTGCAAGAAAAATATGTCCCGCGAAGATTATTTGCTTTCGACGGTTGGAAATGAAATATTTTTCAGAACAGATGAAAGCGCCAAATTTGAAAAAGGAAAATTGTTAAATATTCTGAAAGGTGAAGAACCTCATTTAGCAGTGATTGAATGTGATCAAAGATGTTTTCTTGTTCCAATAGATCGATGCGTCGCCGTTAGTGGAGACAAAATGCAAAATTTCGGCAATAACGACACTTTGCTTTTGTGTTTTGAATCACCAAACTCAGGTAATATCGACCTGGAAATAAATTACCTGATTTTAAACATCAACTGGAAACATGTTTGCATAGTAAATGTATTCGATCAGTTAAATCGTGTGGATATTTTTTCAGAGGCGTTGCTTAAGAACAATACCGATTCAGACCTGGAAAATGTGAATGTTACATTCGATTTTTTTGTTCCATCTATCGAGATAAATTCTGATAATGCATTAAAAAACTCTAGCATAGACAGCTATACACATAGCGTAAATATGAAAAAGAATTCCAGTTCAATGTGTGTGTTGAAGGAAGTAAAAGAGCAGAAGCCAAAACTGGAATATATTGTAAAAATTCCTGAGGATATATTTCACAATGACGCTGCAAAAGAAGTTTCCGTTGGAAATCTGTTAATAATTGAGAATGCTAACAAGCTCGGTATTGGCGTCGATATTACTGATAGTGAACTTTTGATTTTTCGTCAAGTAAGCAATGAGCGAAATTTTATGGGAAGGTATAATCTATCATCATTCATAAAAAATGATGCGCTTGTACTTGAGATTGGAGCGGCCAGCGATATCATCGCGCTAGCGCAACAAACTGATTTTCGTAAGCTATCTGAAAAACAATCTGAGTGTGGAGTACGAGTAAGCTTGCAAAATAATAAAACTACAGAGTCTGCCGTAACAGTTGTTGTAGATACAAATTCATCCTGGAAAGTTACCAAAAAGAATTTTGATATGTTGAATGACAGTAAACCATCTTGGAAAATAAGTCTAAAACCGAACGAATCTAGAGAATTACATTTCAGAATAAGGGTAAATAGCTAAAGTGAAACTGAGAATATATCCGGACCCAATCTTATCTAAATCTTGTGCAGAAGTTCGGATTGGAGATTCCAAAATTCCCGCAATTTTGGATGAAATGGCACAAAAATTGTACAAATGGGAGGGAGCAGGACTTGCAGCTCCTCAGGTAGGTATAATGGGAAGGGTCGTTGTAATAGACATCCGAGATGAACCAAAAAAATTGTACAAACTAGTTAATCCAAAAATAACGTGGAAATCAGATGAAATTGTTGAATCGAATGAAGGATGCTTGTCTCTGCCCATTTTAAGAAAAACAATCAAGCGTTATGAATCCGTCGTGATGGAATATTTTGACGAAAATTTCGAAAAGAAGGAAATTTATGCCACTGGCTTTCTGTCCTGCTGTTTACAGCATGAATTGGACCACCTGGATGGAATATTGTACATAGATCATCTAAGTAGATTAAAGAAAGCTCGCGCTCTAAGCGAATTCAAAAAAATACAGGAAGCAAAAGGGTGAATAATGGATCTTCAGTGGCTGTTCGTTGGTCTAGGTAATCCAGGCCAGAAGTACGAAGCCAATAGGCATAATGTTGGTTTTGCTGTAATAGACGCAATTGTGGAATCTTTTTCAGCAGCTCCTTTCAAGAAGATGACAACACTTACCGAGGTTTCGTCTTTCTTTCTTAAAGAGAATAAAATTTTTCTCGCAAAACCGCTCACTTTCATGAATTTATCCGGGCAGGCCGTGCGTTTCTTGATGGATTTCTATAAAATTCCAATGGAAAAAATTTATGTATTTCACGATGATATCGATCTCGAGCTTGGACGCGTGAAAATCAAAAAAGGTGGCGGAAACGGAGGACATAACGGTTTGAGAAGTATAGATTCTATCATTGGAAATGACTACTGGAGAATCAGAATAGGAGTTGGACGACCTGTTGAAAAATCAATGGTTTCATCATATGTCTTGAGTGATTTTTTATGCGATGAGCACATAACTGTCAGAAGTATAGTACATGAAATTTCAAGCAATATTCAATTGCTTTTGCTAGATTGCAAACAATTGGAATCTAAATTAAATACAATTATAAAAACATGACTGAGTTTATATGCAATTCTCTGACTGATACACAGTCTGCAGCAAAATATTTTGCGCGATTGGCCAAACCTGGTCAGTGTTTTGCTCTGTTTGGAGATCTAGGCTATGGAAAAACTACTTTTGCTAAATATTTAATTCAATCTCTTAACGAATCTGTAGAAGACGTTACAAGTCCAACATTTACAATTGTTCAGGTTTATAACTCTGATGTTGCTGAAATCTGGCATATTGATTGCTACAGACTAAAAAGCGAAGAAGAATTTTATGAACTTGGTTTCGATGAAAATTTTCAAGATCGCGTTACAATTGTTGAGTGGCCAGAGATTATTCAGAGCATTCTACCGACTGATACCATCAATATAAAATTTTCGCTAGACGGAACAATCAGAAAACTCACTGTTGAATAATAGTCCAGCATTTCACAAATGTGTCGCTGAATAAATATTGTAAAACCACAAATTTAACTAAAATTAAACATTATTGTGAAATAATTGATACGGTGATTGGATGAGTTATGTGGCTGTTTGTAACCAAATTGTTTTCCGAAAAGTACGGAAATCTACTCTGTAGATATCAGCGTGGTTGCAGATTACTGCTGCAAATTATTGTATTGATAATTCTATGCTTTTCCATCTATGACCAAACTTTTGCAGCGACACGCAGAAAAGATAGGAAAAAGCCGAAAGAATTAGAGATCTACGTGCCGGTATACTGTGAAACTGAAAAACCATCGACACAAAAAGAGAAAAAAAGAGAAAAAAAGAAAGAGAAAAAAGCAAAAAAAACAAGCAAAGAGTTGATATTTGATGTTGATATCAGCACAAACACTATTTTCGATTCTGGTGAAGACGAGTCGGAGCAGGAAGAATCGGAGCAGGAAGAATCGGAGCAGGAAGAATCGGAGCAGGAAGAATCGGAGCAGGAAGAACCGGAGCAGGAAGAATCGGAGCAGGAAGAATCGGAGCAAGAAGAACCGGAGCAAGAAGAACCGGAGAAGGAAGAACCGGAGCAAGAAGAACCGGAGCAAGAAGAACCGGAGCAGGAAGAACCGGAGAAGGAAGAACCGGAGCAAGAAGAACCGGAGCAAGAAGAACCGGAGAAGGAAGAGCCGGAGCAGGAAGAGCCGGAGCAGGAAGAACCGGAGAAGGAAGAGCCAGAGCAGGAAGAGCCAGAGCAGGAAGAGCCAGAGGAACTTGCACCTAAAGAACCTACACAGTATGAACCTAAACAAGGACCAGTTCTATTTAATCCACCGACTGTTCCATTAAATCAAAATCAATTGATACAGCCGATTGTTACAAATGCAGTTACACAACAACCTCCAATTAATCAGTCAGTTCTATTTAATCCACCGACTGTTCCATTAAATCAAAATCAATTGATACAGCCGATTGTTACAAATGCAATTACACAACAACCTCCAATTAATCAGGTAGTTGAAAAAAATGTTGAAGAAGTACCTGATGATAAGCAAAATGAAAATAATAAGGAAAAAAAACCAAAAAAGAAGAAAAAAAAGAAGGCAAAACAAAGCAACACTGTTAAAAGCTCCAACTACACAGAAGTCGTTAAAGATACCATAGAGGAAACAATTACTTACCTAAAAGATATTGGAGTTATAGACGAAGATAAATTAGATAGCTTGACGTTTGGGGAGACTATGCAAGGCAGATGTCTAATGTGTGGAGCAGAAAGATTAGTCTATAGAGTAGGAATTCAGTCAACATTCGGAGTGTGTCAGCAATGCTTCAGACATAGTACGTATAACATGGGCGGAGTAAATTCCGGTAATGGCGGCGGTTATGGTAATGGAACTGGCAACAACGGAAAAAATTTCTTAGACACTATAACTAACGACCTAAAAAATGAATTCGGCGGCGCAATTCATAAATTATTTAATGACAATGAATCTGGTGGTACAGGCGGTTCATTTGGTGGTGTTGGTGGCGGCGGTGGATCTGGAGGGCCAAAAGTCCTGAATTCATTAGGACAATTGGTTCCATATCCAGTTGTTCCATCAGATCCTAACGCTCCATATGGATACGTGAAGGATCCGGTAACCGGAGCAATGGTTCCGGCAAAGTCTCTGGCAGAGGGATTAGCTGCAGCTGCTGCTAACCCATTAAATCAAATTAACGCACTGGCAAGCTTAGGTCCTTCCTCTCTTACAAATAAAATAACTGCAGCAACAAACATTGCCAATGCAGCAGCGCCTGTTGCAAGCCTTCTTGGATCCGCAGTTTCCGGACTTAGTAGTTTGTTCAGTTCAAAATCAAAAAATAATACTGCCACAGCAACAAGTACTAACGCTGCAACTGGCAATACTGCAGCAGCTGAAGCAGCGGGAACAGCAGCAGCCGGAGCGGTCGGAGCGGCAGCAGGCTCAAAAGCTGGAGCAGCAGCATCGAAAGCTGTTACAGCTTCAAAGAAAGCATATGACAATGCAATGGAGAATTTTACAAAACTTAGTAATTCATTAAAATCGTTACTATTACAACTAAATGAAGCCAAAGAAACCATGCAAGAAGCTCAAGTAAAACTTACATCTGCAAAAAACACAAGAGAGAAGAAAAAAGCTGAAAGTGCCATAAAATCTGCACAAAAAGGGCTTACGAGCACAACAACAAAATTTGATGCATTAACCAAAAAAGTAAACGAAGCTGAAACTAAGATGAATGATGCTAAAAAAGCGTATGATGACGCAGTTGCTCAGGCAAAATAGATACAGTGGCCAATCTATAATCCTAGTAAAATAAAAAAATCTTCATTATTAAAACATCGCCACTAAAATTAATGTTCAATTAGGGATATAATGTACCGCGTACTCGGATGAGCATATTTTTTTGAGGTGAGATAATGACACGTGGTTACGGAGAGGCTATAGCTTACAGACAGGATTTCAAAGGTGCTGCTCATAGTAAGATACAACTGCTGTCACAGAATTTGATTAACCAAATTGCTGCTGGAGAGGTTATAGAACGTCCATCTTCTGTTATTAAAGAGCTGATTGAGAACTCAATTGACGCTAAAGCAAGCGAAATCGTTGTAAAAGTTGTTGATGCTGGTAAAAGCTTTATCTCCATCAGTGATAACGGAGAAGGTATGGATAAAGAAGAGCTGGAGCTATGTGTATTGAGTCACGCAACATCCAAACTAAGCTCTGAAAATTTGTTTGATATACATACGTTTGGATTTAGGGGCGAAGCACTTCCGTCAATTGCATCTGTTTCGCGTCTTTCGATAGTATCAGCAAATAGCTCGTCCATGGAAGCATGGATGCTAAGCCTGGAGGGCGCACGCAATCTCGGATTGTCTCCAGCCAGCCGTCAACAAGGAACGACGATCGAGGTGCGAGACCTGTTTTTTGCCACTCCGGCTCGCCTTAAATTTCTAAAATCAGATGCATCTGAATTGGATAGCTGCTGCGAGGTCTTTCATCGCTCTGCTTTAGCATTTCCACATGTTTCTTTTCAATTTTTCGATGGAAATAAAAGAAAATTTTACTACGAAAAAACCGATGATCCACAAAAACGATTGCGAGACGTAATGGGAGAGTCTTTTGCCGAAAATACATTTGCAATAGATGCAGAAAAAGATGGCTTGAGGCTGCATGGAATGGTTGGAGTTCCGACTTTCAATAAATCTTCAGCCAATTACCAGTATTTTTTTGTAAACAACAGATTTGTAAAAGACAAAAATTTCGCATATGCATTAAAATCTGCCTACTCTGGACTTGTTCCAAATGGAAGGTACGCAGCGGCTGTACTTTTTCTCGATATGCCTTACAACGAAGTGGATGTAAATGCTCACCCTGCGAAAGTAGAAATAAGGTTTAGAGAAAGCGAAAAAGTCAGATTTTTCATATTATCTGAGCTGAAAAAAGCATTAACATCGTTTGGCGCAATGAAAGTAACTACTGAAATTGTAGACAAACTAAGTGTTCAAAAGAAACCTTCCGTAGCAACTCTGCATGAAATTTCCTATAGAGCTGCCGCACCAAAGCGCTTCGATTCCAGCATGATAAAAGAAGAAACAAGCAGTCGGGATAAGTTTTTCGCGCCTCCAGTTAACAAAACTCCTGAGGAGCCAATCGTATTCGATAATCCAAGCAACAAATCAACAATAGGTGAAACATACAATGTAAACGGAAGCTTCAGCAGCCTAGAGAATGAACTCGAGAAAAAGTCTCTGCTAGGAAATGCAATTTGTCAAATAAGCAATACCTACATTGTCGCTGAAAATGGAGATAGTCTTGTTATAGTTGATCAGCATGCGGCAGCAGAAAGAATAACGCTTGAAAAACTGAAGAATAATCTTTCCCTTGATTCTCAAACACTTTTGCTCCCCGAAATTTGTCCAATGAAGGAATCGCAAATTGAGCAGCTGGAGAAGAACGCAGAACTTTTGCTTAAATTTGGTATTCACTGTGAGAAAATGACAGATGATCTAGTGCAAATCACAGCTATTCCAGCAATTTTGGGAAGTTGCGATGCAAAATCTTTACTGAGTGATGTCGCTGAAGAACTTACCACCTTCGGTGACGCCTATTCAATGGAAGAGAAAATTCATCATATTTTATCAACCATATCATGCCATGGAAGTTTGCGAGCAGGAAAGAAGCTCTCGATCTTTGAGATGAACTCATTGCTACGTCAGATGGAAAAAACTGAAAACGTAGCTCAATGCTGCCACGGAAGACCATCATACACGATACTTTCTATAGATAATTTAAAAAAATTTTTCGAAAGATGTTGATAAATTCTCATCTTTTCATATATATTAAAAAAACGAGATAAAATAATGATGAACCAAATAAGACTACAGCCGCTAGTTCACCTCAGCGATGACACAATTTTTGGATACGAAGCCCTTTTCCGCAAAGAAAATTGGGCAGACTACCCTAGTGCATCGTATATTTTGGGCGAAATAGCATCTTCGCGAAAATATAGCAATAATTTTCAGCTGTTTATTAATATGACTGTGCAAGATGTTATCGATCCCAATTTCTATTCATCTTTTTTAGATGTGTTGGAAAAAGAGCAAGTAGATGCATCAAAGATTGTATTGGAAGTGAGTGAAAGTACTCGCCCAGACTCTCTGTCTGTAGCTAAAAAAACATTATGCTTGCTTCGTCAACATAACATAAAAATAGCTTTAGACGACTTCGGAACTGAGTACTCGAGTCTGTCATTTTTGCATGAGCTTCCGGTTGATATAGTAAAAATTGATAAAAAATTTGTGCAGGAAGCGCCATCAAATAGAAAAGCCAGAGCCTTATTGCAATTTTGCGTTAACGTTTCACATGATATTGGTTGTGAAGTAGTTGCAGAAGGCGTAGAATCAATGGATCATCTCGATTGCGTAAAAAATTCCAATGTTGATATAGGACAGGGATTTATTTTTGCAAGTTCGTCGTGGAATTTTCGTAAAAATATGACTCCATTCATTGACTTATGCGATCTACCGCCTTTTCCAATCGGTAATATGCCAAGAGCTGCCTATTGCTAGGATCTAAGTTGATATGGTAAATGTCGTTGACATTCCGTTTTTTTATGAAGGAAAAAAAGAAAAATGCGCTTTGGCGATCGCCTTCGCAGAAGAGGCGAAAAATTTCTATGAACTATTATCAATCGATGAGTTGGATAAACTAAGTTCGATCAAACTGGAAAAAATACGAAAACAGTACTGTCTTGGAAGAATATTGACCAAAAAAGCTTTAAGCTCGTTTGTTGGTGATTTTGCCTTTAACAATGTTAGCGTTTTAAATGAAGAATCCGGCTGTCCGATTATCAAATGTTCTGACTACGCAACATCAATTACACATACAAATGAAACTGTGGCAAGCCTAGTTTTCAAAAGAAAATTTTCCTTTGGAATAGATATCGAAAGTTTGAGAGAAAAAGCCAGAAATGCTCTAAGATCAATTATTGTAGATGAAGAATCAATCCCCGACGACCTAGAGAACATTACCATCGCGTGGACATTAAAGGAATCGCTTAGTAAAGCTCTAAAAACGGGATTTCGTTTACCGTTCAGTGAACTTGAGCTATCATTTTTTTCTCAAAAAGAAAATGTTTTTACTTGTTCGTACAAAAAGCATCCAGAATTCAGTGGAATAGCGATATTCCATAATAACAAATCTTTTGCTCTTACGTATCCAAGCGAAGCAGTTTGTGTAGAAGATTCGCTTCGTGCTTACGAAGTAAATTTGCTGTTTTCAAAAACTCCTGGAATGGCTCCAGCATCATGATTCGGCAGTTCACTTCTTTTACCAAAAACTGTCGGCCCAAAGGAGCTGACAGTTTTTGCTTTATGTACTACTTTCTTGGAATTTTCTGTAGAACTTTTTTAACTCGATTACACCATTCATCATAAGTCATTCCTGTTTCACTAAGAAAATTTTTGTACTTTAAACTATACCACTAATTTGTTCGGCAATCGGAGCAGGACAGCATTTCTCACGTATTAATCTAAAATAAATGCTAAGTGCGTAACAAACTACTGTTAGATCCTCTCCGTTAACCAAAACATCCAGACGTGACATCAAGTCAAAAAATGAACTTGCACCAGCATCAGTAAATAAGTTTTTTTCGTGTCTCAAACTTTCTATTTTAGTTTTTAACGACGCTGGTTCTATTGGATCCATTGCTTCAAGTATCTGAGTCATGTTTATTAAAACAATTGCTCCTAGCATAGAAATAAAGATCTTTTTCATGAAAAATTCCCTTATTTTCATAAAATACAAGAAGTGTTATATAATAAATTTATCTTAATAAAAAGAGTTTTAAAAAATCCACATCAAATATATTAACATATCATCAGTTTTACTGACAGCTGAGCACTTTTTTAATCGTTAATTATTTTTAAGTCGCACTTTTTCTTTATATTATGACACTCATCGCTTTAATGCATCATAAACACGATTACTTCGACAAAATAAATAATCCAAATAAAATCCTATAAATTATTATCAATAAAAAAGTATGATGCCGCAAAAATTTTGACACCAAGTTTATCGAAATCATTCCAAACACAAATGCAGAAATGCTTCCAACCGCTACCATTGACCAATCATATATAACTGTTTTTTTCATGAACACGTGAATCAGCTTAATGCTGCAGGCTCCAATAACAGGTGGAATTGACAGAAGCATCGAATATCGGAAGCTCTCTTCTCGCGAATATTTCAGAAATCTCATCATTGATAAACATATTCCCAATCGACTGACTCCCGGAATAAATGAAAGAGGCTGAACGAGTCCAACCAATAAACTATCTTTTCTTGAAATAATCGTTTTATCTTCTGGATTTCTGTCGCAAAAATACAGAATTATGGCAAATAAGATTAGTGAAATTGATAGAACTAAGGAAGAATCAATATGTACTTTCGCAGCCTCCAGTATCCCAAAAGCGACAATAGTTGGTATGCTTGAAATAACAATCGTTCTAAAGAGATAGTTGTTGTCACTTTTTTTGTTGATTATAAAATCTATGCCTCCTAGAAATATCGCCCTTACATACTGTCTGAAAAATACAAAAATCGCCAACAAAGTTCCGATATTTAAAAATATATCAAAAGCTTTTCCTTGATACGGAATATTAAACAATCGAGACAGCAGAACAACATGAGCAGAGGAACTTACTGGAAGAAATTCAGTCACTCCCTGTATAGCTCCTACTATTGATGCGTCAAAAAAAGTCATTAATCTTCTCTATTAAGCCTTTCCAGAAAATGAATATCAAAATTCCCAGCAATTATGTCCGGATTGTTCGCGAGCTTCATGTGTAGCGGAATGAGAGTATCGATTCCTTCAATAACATACTCTCCTAGCGCTCTCCGCATACGCGCGAGACACTGTTCACGATCGTTTGCATGAACTATAAGCTTTGCAATTAAACTGTCATAGTACGGAGGCACTTTACAACCATCATACAAAGAGCTATCGACTCTAATTCCAGGGCCTCCAGGGCAGTGATAGTTGGTAATAGTTCCGGCTGACGGAATGAAAGTATCCGAATTTTCAGCATTAATTCTGCATTCAATGGCATGCCCCCTAAAACTCACATCATTCTGGGATACGGACAGCTTACTTCCGCCCGCAATGAGAATTTGCTCCCGGACAATATCAATACCTGTGATAACTTCTGTGATTGGGTGCTCCACTTGGATGCGGGTATTCATTTCTATGAAATACAATTTTTCGTTTTCATACAAAAATTCCAGCGTACCAACTCCGAGATACCCAAATTGCGCAGTTGCTTCCGCGATTTTTTTACCAAAATTATCGCGAAATTCAGGAGTCAGAACCAGGCTTCTAGCTTCTTCCCAGACTTTTTGATTTCTTCTCTGCAGTGAGCAATCTCTTTCTCCAAGATGTACAGCGTTACCAAATTGATCCGCCATAATTTGGAACTCAATGTGACGCGGCTGCCCCAGATACTTCTCCAGATAAACTCGATCGTTTCCAAAAGCGATTCCAGCTTCCCGACGAGCTGTTTCGTAGGCTTCTGTGAACTCAAATCGCGAATGAGCAACCTTCATTCCGCGTCCACCGCCACCGCCGGCAGCTTTTACGAGAACAGGGTACCCGATTTCATCTGCCATCTTGATGGCTTTGTTGATATTTGTTACAGCACCTTCAGATCCTGGCACAGTTGGCAGTCCGAGGCGAGCAAAAGTTTTCTTGGCCATGATTTTATCGCCCATCATCGCGATATGATCAGCTTTTGGACCAATAAAAATCAAACCATGCTCTTCAACCATGTGAGAAAATGTTGCATTTTCGCTTAGAAATCCAAATCCAGGGTGAATTGCGTCTGCGCCTGAAACGCACGCAGCAGAAATAACCGATGGAACATTAAGATAACTTTCCCGTGGGTGAGGAGGTCCGACACACACGCTTTCATCAGCCAACCGCACATGCATTGCGTCTGCATCTGCTGTTGAGTGGATTGCAACAGTTTGTACCCCGAGATCTTTGCATGCTCTCAAAATTCTAACTGCAATTTCGCCTCTATTTGCTATCAATACTTTTTTTATCATTAAAATACTTCTTAATTTAATCAGTCGATAATAATGACTGGATCTCCATATTCTACCGGCTGAGAATCTCTAACAAAAATATGTTTTACTGTTCCAGAACGAGGAGACTTTATCATATTCATAACTTTCATCGCCTCAATTATAAACAAAGTTTGTCCCTCTGAAACTCTATCACCGACAGAAACAAACTGATTTGCACCAGGTCCAGGAGACAAATAAACCGTACCGACCATTTGAGCTTCAATTACTCCCGGATGATTCTCCAAACTATTATATTTATTTTCCGATGCTGGTGCAGACGCGGCAACATTTGCTGTCTCGTGAATCGCAGACTGCAAAGGAACAGAAACTACCGTCTGCTGAACAGAACGTGAAACTTTTATACGCAGAGTATCAACCTGATACTCAATTTCTGTTAAATCAGTTTCTCTTAAAAGCTCCGCCAAAGACCTTACTGCATCAGAATCTATCTTGACTTGTTGATCCAAACTTTCCTTCCCATCTAAATCTGGTAGTGGTGGGCGCAGCAGGGATCGAACCTACGACCACTACGATGTCAACGTAGTGCTCTACCGCTGAGCTATGCGCCCCAACATCCCACGGATAGTTATATATACGCTTTTAATAATTTTTGCAAGTACGATTACGTATGTTAAACATATATATCAGTGCTTTTTCCTAGCGGGTCTGTCAAGCATTAATTTTTTGCCTTAACAAGTGAATGGAGATATATATGCATGTCTCTAGGAAAAAGCCATGACATATATATCAGCGTATGTAGCAGGCCTGTTGCAAAAACCTCTGAAAGCTCATCAGCCTCAGACACAAAAAATACATTGCGCAACAGGCCTAATATCTTTTACTGCCCTGAATCAGAATCCGCAGAAACCAAAAGAGTCGGAAAGGGAATAGAAGCCAAAAGATCAAAAGAATCCTCAGAATCCGCATGACCCTTAGAACCCTCAGAATCCGTAGGATCCGTAGGATCCGTAGGAACCTCAGAATCCATACGAAACGAAGAGACAACAGAAACCAAAAGAGGCGAAGAGTGATCCGAATCCTGCCCTGAATCAGAATCCTTAGAACCCTCAGAACCCTCAGGATCCGAAAAGTGAATAGAATCAGAATCCGAATCCGAATCCGAATTCAGCCATGAACCAGGAACCGTAGCCGCAGGAACCGTAACCGCAGGAACCGTAACCGCAGGAACCGCACGATCCGCACGAATCATAGGAACCGTAGGAACCAGTGTTTCACATCCAGGTACAGAAATCTTATCACCTAAACCAAAATTAAAGCGAATGGAGTTAGATTCTATACTTTTCAACACTGTTTCAAGAACACCTTTAATTAAACCAGGAAAATCCTTATTTCCGCCAGTTGCAATCTGGAATACGCGCTTCAATTTTT
>JAISZX010000123.1 GCA_031284365.1 Holosporaceae bacterium | reverse complement strand
TTTTACTATCTCACGAAATGCGCTGTGCCCGTGCGGTAGTGGTCTTAGATATAAAAATTGTTGCGGAAAAATACATTATCTCGGCGAATTGACCATTACCCAGAAATTCTCTACTCAGTTTAGAAAAAACAATTGATGCCAAATTCAGGTATTGAATACTCAGCACCTAACAGAGATGCGGTATGGCCAATTGATGTACTTCACTCTTGAATGGGCGATTTTTATAATTACAAAAGATTACATCAAAATTTGGATTACAAAACTCCAAATGATGTGTATAGTGGCGGTTGTAGAGCGGTAGAGAAAAAAGAGGAGACTACAAATATATTAGAAGGACAGGAAATTTTCAAAATTTATCTGCTTAGTTATAGTCTCAAGCTTCTAGATGTGTATCTCAATAAGTACAACAAGATGCTTCAAAAGTTTTCAGACAAATATATGGGTTTGAGTAAGTCCAGATAGAAGTGAGACAGGAAGAGTAGATTTTTATAAACTGTATTCGTATTCAAGAACACAGGGAACCGTCGAAAAGTACAAGAATCTTTATTCTAAGAGCATAGAGATTTACGAAAAATGCTCAGAAAGCAGGGTTTGCGAGTATCTTCGCCGCGAGCTGATGGTAGTTTCTCGAGCGACTTATTTTCGTCGCAAAAAGGTTCTGAAAGATCTTAGCAAAGGAATTGCGCCGCCGTCGAAGCGTCCGAAGAGAGTTCGTCAGCCTATGTGGACGAGGGCTGACAGAGATCTTGTTCTTGAAATTCGTCAGGAAAATCCGACCTACGGGAAGGCGAAAATTGCGGTTATCATGAGGCGAGATCATGCCTCGAAATTGAGCGAAAACACAGTGGGACGGATCTTAAAGCGCCTCATGAACAGCGGATTGGCGACGAGATCTTGGTCTGCAATCAAAACCAAACGAAAGCGAATCTTTACAGGGCATGCTCAGCCCTGGACTTTCAAGAAATTTGGGGAGATGAAGATTGGCGAACGAGTCCAGATCGATCACATGATCGGTCACGAAGAATGGATTCGTTTCCAAGCATTTTCAGTCCTGTGATCGAAAATCGAAGTCGATTCACGCGCAAATTTACGCAAATGCGACGGCCAAATCAGCGAAGAAATTTCTCGGCGAATTGGTTGAAAAATCACAGTTTAAGATTTTATCGATCCAGGTGGACGGAGGCTTCGAGTTCATGGCCGAATTCTAGGAAGAGTGCAAAAGGCTTGAAATTCCACTGATTGTACTGCCGCCGAGACGTCCGGATTATAACGGCATCGTCGAGCGCGGCAATCGCACTTTCCGGGAGGAATTCTATAATCAACACAATCTATTAGCCAATAACATTACGGAAATGAGAAAAGAATTGCAGAAAACTCTGTGAAAATATAATAACTATCGACCTCACGCTCACTTGAACGGCGCAACTCCTATGGAGTATATTCATAAATCACAACTCCAAGGCAGTCTCACTTCTAGTGAACCTACACAAGTAAAACTAGAGCATTGTTGAAGTCCGGTATATATGCTATAATACGAAGGTGTCAGTTTGTCTAGAAAAGATTTGATGAGGAAAGATGGTTGTAACAAGCAAAATAATATCTCTGATTTTTATGTGCGTGATTCCAACTGTGTGCGATGCTATGGTCTGTCGCACCATTGCTTGGGAAGCTGAAAAATACGTTGGTACACAGGCTCATGAGTCCTTGATTGGCAAATTTAATTATGCTATTCCCACGATTCCGAAAACTGAGCTTTCTCCAGTTGAGCAGAGAAGAATGGTTGCTACAATCATGTTATTTCTTCAGTTTCATAAAACTGGGGAGGATTACATACACTGCATAAGGGAGCTCATAAACGTTGCCAACAACTATGTCATGACTCACAGGTGCATGGATGGGGAAGATGAAACTGAGCCTTGGATTACATGGGACTGTAGCGAGCTAGCAGAAGACCCTATAACACAAGCGTTTTTCGGTCACCTTTGCTTTGCGATCAAAAATGGAACCAAGATGGATTCAGAAAATGAGGTAGCAAATATTGAGACGATTTTAACGGTGAACCAGCAAAGCAGAATGAGTTCAACGTTAACGCCAGGTGCTATGCAGTTTGGGGGGAGGGGAAAAAATTTTCAATAAAAAGGATATAAGTAGAGCTCAGTTTCAGAAACATGGATTATCTGGTACTCTAAAAAAGAAAAAATAGTGGCACTTACCTAGGGTCAATTAATTTAAACTAAGCAGCGTAAAACTCATAAGGACATAGTTGCTTTTAGGAACTCGTTGAAGGCGTTTGGTTTTGTTGTAGAGAACTTTTCTCGAGATTGTGTTTTTTTGCGAAAAGAGATTACATCTGCGCAGAATTCCTGATATTTTCCACTGCTGAGGTGCTGGAGTGTACATAAAAGCATGCCGAGGATGGTACTTTACAAAAATCGGCGATCATTTTTTGAGTTTTCATTAGATTCTGGTTATCAAAACAGGATATGAAAAGAATATCTCTATTGCGGTTTTTGCTGTACTTGAGTATTGAGATTTCTCGCCCACAATCGACATCTGGCTTCAGGTGAGTGAATTTCAGAGTCAGATAATCGCGGATGTGGGCGTATTTTTCGAGGATATCTTTGTTATCGATGCCGAGTTTCCCGATTAAATCTGATGATAACAGTTTAAATGGCTGAAATATCAGTTTATTCAGCACATTGCTTGTTGTCGCATTCTCGACTAACTGCGGCAAGTTAGAAAACATTTTGAAAAAGTAGGCTTCTGCGTTTTTTCTGTCTTTCTCGTCCATGTCTGAGGCAGCGATTATGGTTTTTGCAAATTCCAGATAATTTCCATCGAATTCCCCCAGCATATCCCAGGCGTATCCACCGTCTTTTTGAGGATTCAACAAGATATCGCAATCTTTTTGAAAGTAGCTATCATAGAATTTTGATCCATCTTCAAAAACAACGACGCGTTTGTTTTGAATTCTGACATTTTCGAGAAATTCTGCGATTTGCGTTGTGTCTTCGTCGCGAAAATACATGGGGTTTGAGATGATTTCTTCGTTCAATAATATTCCGTAACACAGCAAATCATTTTTTGATATTGCGGGAGA
>JAISZX010000087.1 GCA_031284365.1 Holosporaceae bacterium | reverse complement strand
ATGTTTTTTTGATGGATTTTCAAACAGTTAGGGAGGCAAAGGAGGAAATCGAGAAATTTATTAATTTTTATAATTACAAAAGATTACATCAAAATTTGGATTACAAAACTCCAAATGATATATATACTGGCGGTTGTAGAGTTGAAAGTTTTATCTATGCTCAGATAAACCTCACTGAAACTCTAAATCGACAAAATCTGGTCTAAAAAATTGAGGGCACCATACTTCGCTATAGTAAAAAAAACAATTTTCTCCAAGTCCTTGCGAAATCTGGCGGAGAGAGCGAGATTCGAACTCGCGACACAGTCTCCCGTGTACACCCTTTCCAGGGGTGCGCCTTAAACCACTCGGCCATCTCTCCCAATCGAAATCTACGCTGGCGGAAGGAGTGGGATTCGAACCCACGGTGCGGTTGCCCGCACAACGGTTTTCGAGACCGCCACATTCGACCACTCTGTCATCCTTCCTCGTACAATCCGAAGATTTTATATCATATATCTGCTTTAACTTCTAGATACTATTTCACTATCACGAGGGTGTTGCTTTAGTATCGAGTTGAGGAGTCCGTTAACAAAAGCGACTTCGCTTTTCTCAAAAAACGCTTTCGAAATCTCTATGTATTCATTAAAAATTGCATTAGGTGGAACTTCCAATATATATATAAGCTCTGTAGCTCCCAACCTTAGAATTGATTTCATTACATTGTCCAATCTGTCGATTTTCCAGTTACTGGACAAATTTTTCGATATAACTTCATCTACATACTCAACATGCTTCTCAACTGTTTCTAGTAACAGCTGAAAAAAAACGTTATCCATTTCGGACACAGAAACATCTTCAGAAAGTACAACCTCGCTGTGCTTTTTCAGTTCCACCAGAATTTTTCTGATCGAAGAGCCGGTGATGATCGCACGGTACACCATTTGCACAGCGTAAAACCTAGATATACTACGCAACCCACCTCTGGGAGCGCGCCCATTATGCTCTTCCATAAGTCCTTTCGCTACTTGTAAAGTGGAAATTTTGCACACAGGCTCAACGTTTCCGCTTTCACTTCATCTTTCACAGATTCATAGCAAGATTTTCCGTAATTTGAAAGTACTTTATATATTAAATCAGCTATTTTTATGAACTCATTCTTACCCAACCCGCGAGTTGTCATTGCCGCAGATCCAATCCTTATGCCGGAAGTCTGAAATGGCGGCAGTTTATCAAACGGAATTGCATTCTTATTGCATGTTATACCGACTTTATCCAACTCATGCGCTGCAACCTTTCCGTTGACAGACAGCTTCGTAAGATCAACAACTGATAAATGAGAATCAGTTCCGCCGGAAACTATATTCAAACCGCACTCTTTTAAACGATTTGCCATAGCTATCGAATTTTCCAGTACTCGCTTTGCATATTCTTTAAACTCTGGATTCAGAGCTTCCTTAAAAGCAACAGCCTTGGCAGCTATTGTATGCATCTGCGGACCACCTTGCACTCCCGGGAACACAGCGCTATTTATTTTCTTTGCCAAATCCGCATTGTTAGTCATAATAACTCCTCCACGCGGACCTCTCAAAGTTTTGTGAGTAGTAGAAGTTATAACATCAGCGTAATTAATAGGGGACGGATACAACCCAGCAACAATCAGCCCTGCATAATGAGCAATATCTGCAAACAAATAGGCTCCAACCGAATCGGCTATTTCCCTAAAACGTTTAAAATCTATTTTACGAGGATAGGACGAGGCACCGCAGATAATAACTTTCGGACGATGCTCTTCTGCCAATTTTTTCACCTGATTGTAGTCTAAAAGTCCATCCTCATTTATGCCATAACCAACGGCCTTAAACCACTTCCCAGAAATTGTTGGAGCGGCTCCGTGTGTTAAATGCCCACCCATTTCAAGGTTCATTCCAAGAATCGTGTCTCCAGGATTCGCAAGTGCATACAACACAGACAAATTCGCCTGAGCGCCGGAATGCGGCTGCACATTAGCGAACTTGCAATCGAACAACTTACATAGTCTATCAATGGCCAATGTTTCAGCAACGTCGACGTGCTCGCATCCGCAGTAATATCGCTTACCAGGATACCCCTCGGCGTACTTGTTAGTCATAACGCTTCCGAGTGCAGTAAGAACTTCCCGAGATACAAAATTCTCAGATGCAATTAACTCTATCTGATTCTGCTGCCGATGAAGCTCATCGTTTATAGCAGCAAATAACTCTTTATCAGTGATTTCATTAGAAAAATACCCACAAAAACAACCCATTTTACTCTCCAACATCTATTAACCCTAACCTTCTAGCGTGGCGACCGCCCTCAAATTCCGTTTCTAGAAAAACTTTAAGACAGCCAAGCGCAGCTTCGTTAGTAACTAAGCTCGACCCGAATGATATCACGTTAGAATTGTTGTGACAACGAGAAAGATTTGCCATCCTCTCATTTAGACACAATGCTGCTCTTATCCCATTATGTCTATTTGCCGCTATTGTCATACCTATTCCTGTAGAACAGATCAAAATTCCGCGATTTTTTTTGTCTACAAGTACATGTTCTACTAGCATTTGCGCAAATATTGGATAGTCGCAGGACTCAGTACCGTGCGTTCCAAGGTCAACCATATCGAACCCAGATTCCTTAATTAAGTACTGTTTTAGCGCAAAACCGGCGTGATCGGATGCTATAAACAAAGATGTCATAGGCTGCGCCATACTGCACCATTTACCGTATCTTCAATTTGAATATTTTTTTCAAGTAATTCTTGGCGAATTTCATCGGCGCGTTGGAAATTTTTTTCTGATTTTGCCTTCTTTCGCTCAACAATTAGTCGTTCGATTTCTTCATTTGAAATTAAATTGCCACATTGCTTAAACCAATCATCTGTTTTTTTTGACAAAAAACCGAGAATTTTTGCTCCACCTTTTAATTGTGCGCAAAGTTTATTGATTTCCTGTTGATCGGTAGATTTGAAAATTTTATCCGTAAGCTCATGCAAAATACGCAGCGCAAGTGGCGTGTTGAGGTTGCTGCATAAAGCATCGATTATTTGATCATTAGAATCGCTGCTTGTTTCATCATTACACAATCTAAGCGCGCTGTACAGACGGTTTAAAGACTGCTTCGACTGCGCTACGAGTTTGTCTGTCCAATCCAGGGTCTTTTGATAATGGGAAGATAACATGGCGTAGCGAACAACTTCTCCATCATGCTGTCGCAAAATATCATCAAGAGAAATGATATTACCGAGAGACTTGGACATTTTCTGCCCATTTACCAAAAGCATTCCATTGTGCACCCAGTACTTGGCCATAATGCATCCGAATGCACCAAAATTCTGAGCAATCTCATTTTCGTGATGCGGAAACATTAGATCCTGTCCGCCAGCGTGGATATCAAACTGATCTCCAAGGTATTTGTGACTCATAGCCGAGCATTCAATATGCCATCCAGGGCGACCTCTCCCAAAAGGACTATCCCAGGCGGGCGTTCCTTCATCGGATGGTTTCCAAAGAACAAAATCCATTGGATCTTCTTTGTACGGAGCTACTTCAACGCGACTTCCGGCAATCATGTCGTCAATGTTACGCTTGGAAAGCATTCCATAGGTTGGCATTTTCCTTACACGAAACAGAACATGCCCGTGACTTTCATAAGCGAAACCGTTATCTAGCAATCTCCTTATGATGTTCAACATTTCATTGATGTGAAAAGTTGCCCTAGGCTCATGACTTACGGGAAGAATTCCAAGCAAGGAAATGTTTTTATGGAACTCTTCAATGACCTCGTCAGTCAGCTCTTTTATGGAAATATTTCTTTCGCGAGCACGCGTATTAATTTTATCATCAACGTCCGTTATGTTTCTTACATATGTGACATTAGGATACAGCTGTTTAAATAGACGAAAAAGTACATCGAAAACTATCAATGGTCTTGCGTTTCCAACGTGCGGACTTGCGTAAACTGTAGGGCCACATGCATAGACACGAACATTCGCTGGATCTATCGGAACGAAATCTTCTAACGAATTTGAAAAAGAATTATAAAGTTGCAATTTACTCATTGTATTCACTTTCAGATTATTTTCTAAACGCAATCTTACGCGATCATATCCAAGCAATCCAACAATTTTTTTGAGCTCTGGACCATCATCAACTCCTGTCAACACGATGCGAATCGGATGAAATAGGTCTCGTCCTTTTTTTCCTGATACCTGTTTTAATTTCGTTATCCATACATCAAAATCCAAAGGATCTGCTATAGTTTCCAACATTAAACGAACAAAATCTTCATCTTCTTTTATCGTATTGATTTTGTTAAACAAAATGTCATTCCAAAAAGTAGCTTCGTTAATGGATTGTAAATTTCCTCTGATCGTGTTCCAAAATTCCTCCGAAAGATTTTTTATATTCAACTTTTCTAGATTGTTTTTTACTTCATCAAAACTTTTTTCCGA
Source organism: Holosporaceae bacterium (assembly GCA_031284365.1). GTDB lineage: Bacteria > Pseudomonadota > Alphaproteobacteria > UBA3830 > UBA3830 > JAIRMQ01. The sequence continues at coordinate 8,982 of JAISZX010000087.1, read as the reverse complement.
GATTATTTTCTTGGTTAGCAGTCTAACTTCTTCCGAATTAAATTTTGGGGAAGCTAGACTCATCTTTTCAAAGGAAAAATCACTGACCAATTTATCGAAACCATCAGAGTGATTCACATTATTCGATGTTCCTAGGGTCGCTAGCACACACCAAATTGCATGTGGATCAATGTTATCGTTTCTCATATTAATTATACTCAAAGACGAACCAGTTCGTTTCGATACCTCCTGTTTATCAAAAGATGACAGCAAAGGAACATGGGCAAATTGCGGAAATTTTCCAGATATCGCCTTGAAAATATCTATCTGCGCGGCGGTGTTGGTAATATGATCATCTCCGCGGATGATATGCGTTATACCAATGTTAATATCATCAACTACGGATGCAAAAGTGTAGACAAATGAGCCGTCCGGCTTCATCAAAATTGGATCGCTGATACTGTTTAGCGGAATCGATATATTTCCATGAACCAGATCCTTCCACTCTACAACCTGTGTATCGTCAAGTCTAAAACGCCAATATGGCTTAATTCCGCTTGCTTCAAGTTTTTCTCGTTCTTCCAAAGAAAGGTTGAGCGACGATCTATCGTAGACTGGCGGTGCCCCGCTGGACGCCTGAATTTTTCGTTTCAGCGCAAGCTCTTCTTTTGTTTCGTAGCATGGATAAGCGTATCCGTTTTTTTTAAGATAATCGAGAGCCGCTTTGTATTGCTCAAGATTGGCCGACTGCCGGTAAAACTCATCCCACTGAATACTAAGCCATTTTAAATCTTCAATAATCGAATTTTCTGACTCCTTTGTTGATCGTTCAAGATCTGTGTCATCTATTCGTAAAACAAATTTCCCATTATTTTTTTTTGCAAAAAGATAATTTAGGATGGCGATCCTGATATTTCCAACGTGCAATAAACCAGTTGGTGATGGTGCAAATCTAACTTTAATCATATTATCTATTACTCCTGCTTTTTTGTAACTTTTCTCCACCAGGCGTTCTTTTTCGGATTCGTTGTGGTCCTATTTTCACTCTGCTTTATAGGTACATTCAAAACAGTTTCTAGCCATTTTTTATTCTCTGCGATTTTTACATCCATAATTGCAGCATTATCAATAACTGAAAATTCGTCAGCTGATGATGGCTCTTTCCCTTTTTTTTCGAGCGAATTAGATTCTTCTGCTATCGTTTCCGTAATCGGAGAGCTTTCAGCATTGGAGTGGCGCCTTCTTCTGCGATTTCTATTGTTTCTTTTTGATGGTTCATCATTATCATTTTTTACAGGTAAAGAAATTACATCGGCGCTTTCATCTGTTTCTTCAATTTTTTCTGCAATTATTTCTGATTCTTCTTTATTTTCCTGAGTGGATGTTGAGAGCTCTATTTCGTCATTATCAGTATTTTCATCAACTTTTTGCTCGTCAGTTTTTATCGTAGACGTTTTTTCTGACGCATTTGATGGAAGCTCATCATCATCACTGGCAAGTTGCTGCATTGTTTGCTCTATTCTAAAATCAGAAACAGGAATGGAACTGTCTATTTTAAAAATAATTTTCGAACCGGTTCGTTCCTCTATATTCGTGATGAAACCACGTTTATGGTTCATGAGATAAGTTGCAACGTCCAAAGATAATGTAGTTGTAATCTCAGAACAATTCATAAAAGCTATCGTTTCTTCGATTTTTCGCAGAACTTGGATTGCAACTGATTCATTCGACCAAACGAATCCAGTTCCGTTACAGTGCGGACAAATAATCATGTTTGCATCAGCTATGCTTGATCGCATACGTTGCCGCGAGAATTCAAGCAAACCAAAATTACTGATAACTCCGACCTGAATCTTCGCCTTATCTTCGCGCAAGGAGTCACGTAAACATCTTTCGACCTGGGTGTTATTACGCTTTTCAAGCATGTCGATAAAATCAACCACTATCAATCCGGCCAAATCTCGTAAACGACACTGCCGCGCTATCTCAACTGCAGCTTCAAGATTTGTTTTCAGAGCGGTTTCAGAGATGTTTCTTTCACGGGTTGCCTTGCCGGAGTTAACGTCAATTGAAACCATTGCCTCTGTAGTGTTGATAATCAGATATCCTCCTGAAGGAAGATTAACCCTTGTGGAATAAATCTGATTTATCTGATCGTTAATCTTGAATTTAGAGAAAAGAGGCAATTTGGCATCGTTATACAATTTTACATTCTTTGCATAGCTTGGCATTAGCTTTTTTACGAACGATTTCGCTGTTTTATATCCCTCTTCTCCTTCAATAAAAATCGATTCAATATCCCGCGAATATAAGTCTCTGATTGCCCGCTTTATGATGCTTGCTTCCTCATGAATTAAACATGGAGCAGTGGATTTTATCGTCGTTTCTCTGATCTCATCCCACATATTTTTCAAATAGTTGAAATCTTTTACGATCTCAGATTTTGAATGACCAATGCCTGCTGTGCGAATAACAGTACTTCCGTTTTCTATATTAAAACCTGACACGATTTTTTTTAATTTTTGCCGATCTACGTGATTAGCTACCTTCTTGGAAACACCGCTTCCTTTGGCAGTGTTTGGCATTAGTACGCAATACCTTCCGGCCAGAGAAATGTAAGTCGTTAGCGCTGCGCCTTTATTTCCGCGCTCCTCTTTTGTTACCTGCACCAACATGATCTGCCTTTTTTTGATCACTTCCTGAATTTTGTAACGCCGATAGAACTGGTACCTAAGTTTTGAAATTTCTTTAGGATCAAGTTCTTCGCCGCTTTCACCAGTTTCAGATAGAAGTGATGAAATTGCATTTTGAATGTGATTCTCAAGATCTTGACGATCGCCGACAGGAATTTGGAAATAGTCATGATGTATTTCACTAAAACTTAAAAAGCCGTGTCTCTCTCCGCCATAGTCAACGAACGCTGCTTGTAAAGACGGCTCCACCCTCACTATTTTAGATAAATATATATTACCTCTAACCTGCGCTTTTGATGGTGTTTCAAAGTCAAACTTATCTAACCTATATCCATCAACTACCGCAACTCGTATCTCCTCTGTATGCGCTGAATCTATCAGCATAATTTTCGACATTTCCTACTCCGCAATTTTTTACAGGAACAAGCAAAAGCGCCAAAAAACAAAATCTTTTTGCGAAAATTTTCACCACGATAAAAATTATCCATTCTTCTACCATCCCAATGGCAATACACAAAGATCTATTATTCATGAATAACATTATACGCTCTAACATATTCCATTCAACTGTAAATTATATAAAAATCAACATAAAAGCCACCTACGACTAGACAGAGTATAATACATTACATGTGTCATGTAAATCACGTTATAACGGATATTGTTTTTTCTTGAAAACATTGTGGATAATCTATCATTTTTTAATAGAAAATCCAATTCTTTATAGCTTTAGATTACTTTTTATAAATGATAGTGATAAGGTTTTCTTTTTTTGAAGAGATAATTTATCCAATATCCTTAAAACATCCGTGATCGAACTTACGTTACGCTCAACTGTATTTAATATGTACATCATGACATCATCTGGTACTGTTATTTGCAAATCTTTTGCTATCTTTTGCGAAATTTTTAACAAAAGATCATCCTGAGGAGCATCAATGCCAACAGCTGAAAGCGTAAATAACCGTGATCGCAAGTCGCTTAGCTTAATACCCCAGAGTGATGGATGCACACGACTCAGTATGAGAAAAAATCTATTTTCCTCTTTCACAATGTTGAAAAAATGAAAAAACCAGTCATAGTTCTCATACTTGATCATATCATCGAAATTATCGAACACAAAATTACATTTCGCCTCAAATAAATCACGTGGATTGTGATTCAGACTTTCTTTTAGTACGTAAACTGCGTTTGCCGTCTGTGCCCAAAGCGCCGCGAGATGCGTTTTACCTGTTCCAGGTTCTCCGTATATGATCATTCCACAACTGTTCCAATTAGGCCACTTTGTTAAATATAAAAGTGCATTGCGATTTTCATCACTTTCGATAAAATCACACCAATCTAGCCGATCTATTTTATGAAAATCAAAAACTTCTTGCTGCATTTTTGTTACTGTTTGTACATCTGGCTTGCTTTAAACTTGCTTATCGCTAATTTTATGAGATTGCGAATTACGGCAGCCAACGGAATCGCAACCAGCACTCCAATAATGCCTTCCAGCTGAATCCCGGCAAAAAACGAAAACAATATCCAAAGAGGATGTAATCCTGTTTTTTTACCAACGAATCTCGGATAAAGAATATACCCCTCAACAAATTGCCCGATGGCATATATTATGAGTATAACAGAGAGCTTGGTCATAGTCATAGCTGGTACGCTTATGAAAATCACCAAAACGCAAGAAAATAGAGCTCCAATAAACGGAATAAACGAGAGCAGTCCTGATATAAATCCCAAATAAACTTTATTGCTTAATCCAATTGCTAACAGCATTAGCGTGTAATAAATAGACAGCGCTATAACAACATAAAACTGACCGTGAAAAAATTTCGCAAAAGTTTTTCGCACAATATTTGAAGTTTCCAGTACAATACGCCTTTGGCGATTTGGAATGCAGCTGTATATGTAGTTCACCATGTCGTTCCAATCTTTTAGAAAGTAGAAAAACGAAATTGGCATTATGACGCAAAATGAAAAAAACCTGGAAATTATCTCGGTTTTTGATGCTATCTCCCCAATGATCGATGCAAGAATGTAAATTTTCTGGTTCAAGAACTTTTGAATTTCTAGCTTCATCGAGGCAATTTCTGATTTATACTGAAGAAAATCCACAGATGAAAATGTGTTATCCAAAAATGAAATAAAACGATCGTAGTAGATCGGAGTATTATTTGCAATAAATATTAAATACTCTTTTATGCGTGGAAGAATTTCTATGGCGGCGGCAATGAATAAAAAAACACACCCAACTGCTAGAAAAAAACTTATAACAGTTCTATTTATGTATTTAGAAGCTAAATTCACAAACGGAGCGCAAAGATAGGCCAAAGTGAATCCAACTAAAAACGGAAAACATATTCCAGAAAACAGGTAGAAGAACAAAAGTGATGATAGAAAAACTACCGCCCAAAAACCGAACTTATCTTGCAAAAACTTTGCCTTTGATCCAGTAATATTTTTGTACATATTCAGCTCCGGAAAAAATCGTAGAAAAGCCAACGATTGCTGCGCACACCTCAACAAGGTATTGTATATTCACTAATAAAGCGTTACAAGCCAAAACCAATACGATAAAAATTAACTGAAGCGCCGTATTGATTTTGCTAGATAGCAGCGGTTTCATTTTAAGATCGACACCGGAAAATTTACACATTGCTACTGCAAGCAATATGAGAAAATCTCTTGCAACCACGATTACAGCTATACCAACTGGAATAAATTTTACATATGCAAACAGTATGTATGAAACCGTCATCAATACTTTATCCGCCAATGGATCTAGCATTGCTCCAAATTCCGATGATACAAGAAATTTTCTTGCGACATATCCATCGAAAAAATCAGAAATTGAAGCTAAAGCAAAAAGAAACAGCGCTGATGTAAGATCATTTTTTAAAACAAACGGAATCAGAGCAAACGAAGTTATCAATCGAAAAAGTGACAAAATATTGGGAAGCAGCTTAATCATGTCAGTTGCGCATACCTTATGCGTAGTTTGCGAAAATCATTGATACGATCTTTATTAATGCGAAATATAACTTTTTCATCGGAGAATTTTTCAACATTTACTTGCAGGTTACGCATTTCTTGTGAATACCGTAAAAAATCATCGAGGTAAACAGCAAGCCTTGCGACTTTTTCTTCTTCATAATCAAAATCGATTTTTATTCCGTATGACTGAAGAAGTGAAGCAACTTTTCTCTTATAAAATCTGTAGGAAAATTTTCCGATGTAAACAGAATCGGAAAATTTTTCTTGATCTATTGAGTAATCGTACACACAGTTTTGAACTTGATGCTTTGAAATCGATTCAACATTCGAAGACCTTTCTTTCGTATAGGTCTCAACCAATGTTCTGAACGCAGAAAGCATAGCCCGAGACAATGCTTCCTGCTTTGCAACCAATGAATTGCTTCCGGCCTGCTTGACTTCGACATCACCAATCTCTAAATATTTCGAACTTGCATCGACTGAGAAACTTGTTAAAAGCAATAATAATAGAAAACGCTTCATAAAATTTTATTCTATAATTTCCAACTGACTAAAAAAGAATTGGATTTCAATTTCTGCATTTTCTGGGCTATCAGATCCATGAACCACATTGTGTTCAATACTCTGACCAAAATCTCTGCGAATTGTTCCAATTTCCGCATTGGCAGGGTTAGTTGCTCCCATAATTTCCCGATTTTTAGCTACGGCGTCGTCTCCACACAGAACCTGAGCAACCACAGGGCCAGAAGACATGTACTCACACAAACTATCATAGAATGCTTTTTCTCTGTGTACTTCATAAAATTTTTCGGCTTGCGCTCTTGTAAGGCACAGCCTTTTCTGAGCAATGATGCGAAGACCAGCTTGCTCGAATCTTGCGTTTACGCTGCCTGTAAGATTTCTTGCAGTAGCGTCTGGTTTAATAATCGAAAGCGTTTTTTGAACAGACATTTTCTCTCCCTTTTAATTTAACTTCTCCCATCCTTTGGGATTTTGTTTCCAGTAGTTTACATTCACATTATTTTTTTTCAAGTCATTATAGAGCGCATTTGCATTTTCTGCTTGTTGCTTTTCTTCAAAAACAATTATTATGCGTTTAAAATTATGATGCTCTTTATAATCAATTGTATCAATCATCATCAGTACATTTGCATTATTTGGATTTTCGATTCGATTTGTAAAATATATTGGCTGCCTATCGCTAAATCCAAAATTCATATCGCCGTGCGGTATAAAAGCATTTGTGGAAAATGTCCACAATGCTTTATCGATAATTTTTACGCGCTCTTCATCCGGACTAAAAAAAACGCATCGCTGTCCAGATGAATAAATCTTTTCCAGAAGACGAAGAGACGATGGAACTAAATTCCCTTGCGAAACATGGTAAAAATTTATTTCCATTTCTCTTCACTTTCATTTTGCTTTTAGTTTGCTTTTAGTTTGCTTTTAGTTTGCACGTCCAGCGTAGTTTTCGCGCAAAAAATCGTATAACAGGTATACACCAAATCCTGTAGCCCCATTGGAGCAAATAAACAGATCGTTGTTGCAGGTTTCAACTCCTGCAATGTCTATGTGCGCCCATCTTTTTCCATTTATAAATCTTTTTAAAAATTGTGCTGCAGTTATGCTGCCTCCGCGAACATTCGATTTTGCGATATTCTGCATATCGGCGACGTCAGAATTAATTCCTTTATCAAAATTTTCTGACATAGGCATTCGCCACACTTTTTCTCCAGTTCTAATTGACGACTGGTATATCTGCTTCGCCAGCTCATCGCAATTGCTAAACAATCCTGCAAATTCATGACCGAGTGCAACGACGATTGCTCCGGTTAACGTTGCAAGATCTATAATGATTTTTGGATTAAATCGATCCTGTGTATACCAAAGAGCATCCGCAAGAACCATTCGGCCTTCAGCATCCGTGTTCATCACTTCGATTGTTTGGCCTGACATTGATTTTACGACATCGCCGGGACGCTGCGCAGATCCGGACGGCATATTTTCCACCATCGCCATTACTCCAACGATATTTACCGGCAGTTTGTTTAATGCAACTGCCTTCATCAGACCAAGCACAGTTCCAGATCCAGCCATATCATAGCGCATTTCATGCATATTTTCGCCAGGTTTTAAACTAATACCGCCGCTGTCGAATGTGACTCCTTTTCCGACGAATGCGATTGGATTTTGGGACTCATGCCCACCATTCCAACGCAGTATTGCCAACTGCGGCTCATTATCGCTTCCCTGGGCAACGGCCAAAAGAGAATTCATACCCAATTTTTTCATCTCGTCCGCACCAAGAATTTCAACTTCGACGCCAAGCGGAGACAATTCATCCAGCGCGATCTTCGCGAGACTTTTCGGATAGATCACATTTGCTGGTTCTGACACGACTTGACGTGTCAAAAATATTCCATCTGCAATTTTTTTTAGTTCTTCGAAATATTCTCCTGATTTTTCGTGATTTTTAGTTACAACACATAACCTCTCAAGAATATTTTTTTTGTCCTTTTTGGTCTTGTACTTGCTAAACTTCCAAGATTTTAACAGAGCGCCAAAACCTATATAAGGAGGTGCGCAATCGCACACCAGATGTAGATCGTCGGAATCTATTCCAACCATAACATCTGTATCTAGCCCCGCAGTTGCTTCATAAATTGCTGCACCCAATCTTTCCAGCTCAAGATTATCATATTTTTTATCTGGTTCACCGAGACATATAAGAAGCACGTCATTATAATATTTATATCCTGTTGTCAAATGAAAAGTTTCAAAAAGTTCCGTAAACGGGTGTCTTAATCTCTCTAAATTGCTTTTTAGAGCACCCTTAAGCTCTTTGTCCCAAAAAGCTGCGCTGGGGGATAAAGTACCATCGGAATACACACCAAAAACGCTAATGCAAAGACTGTACAACTTGTTAACCATTGAAACATGAATAGCCATATAACGAAACCTCCATAAAAAATAACGACTCAGTATATTAAACAAGATGAGCTGCTTCAATAGATCATGGCGATTTGATTTTGCTCCATTTTAGGAATATCGTGAATGTAGAGCACGATCACAATCAAAATTGGAGCGCACAAACTATGGTGCCCCCAATTTTTTAGACCAGATTTTGCCGATTTAGAGTTTCAGTGAGGTTTATCTGAGCATAGATAATTGGGGGCACCATAGTGTAGATTATGTCTTTTCCTAAAAATAATGTTACAATAACAACTATGAGCTGTTTTTTCTATAAAACAATATTGGGAGACATTACAATCTACGCGAACCAGCGCGCAGTAACAAGAGTGTATTTCGAAGAACATTG
>JAISZX010000071.1 GCA_031284365.1 Holosporaceae bacterium | reverse complement strand
CTTGGATTTTTGAAAACATTGTAAATAAAAGATTATGTAGTTGCTTATGAATTGACAGCTGGAGCTAACATATGCATTACTTTTGAGTGTTTTTCTCGCTTGTTTTTTTACTTTTTGTCCTATTTTTGTGAGTCCGGACAGACTCATCCCGTTGAAAATTCCAGAACTGCGAATCGTTTAATGTTAAAACATATTGCCTGTATGAGAGCCGCGAAGAAATTTTTTACAACTCCTTTGTAGCGAACTCGTTTTTCGATTTTTGAGAAAACTCTCTCGTAGGGAGCTCGAATACCAGATATCCAGCGATCCAAATCATGATTTTTCCCCTTCATATTATTGCGTTTTATGGCCGCAAGATGACAACCTTTGATTGCAGCAGCTGTCCGTGCCGGATTGGTACAGGATCCTTTGTCCGCGTAAATCGCTCCCTGACCGCGGACAAACATGTCTCATGCCCTGTGCATCAGTGATATTCGCCTTGGTCACTGCAACTTTGTTAATCATTCCGGACTGCGCATCAACGCTGACGTGCTCTTTAGTAATCAAATCAAAATTTGTTGCCGCCTTTGCAACCAAAGCGTGCCTCGCTATCTGCCCTAATTTTACCAAATTTTAACCATTCTTGATAGATTATATTTCAACAGTCCCAAGATGTAATCGCTGCAACAAATATTCCTGCAATCACGGTTGAATCATTAAAAAATTCTTGAATATGAGTAAGATCACAAAGATTGGATGTGGTAGAGCAACTTGGTACAGGAAAATAATTGTTTGATTTTTAGATCATTAATCACGTTTTTTTCTTGTATGTTAAAAAAATAATAACAAGTTGCTTGAATGTTAAACACGATATATGCAGCACGAACATACTGTTATGATGGAAAATTTGGAGGGGAAAATTTCCCACTCCACACTTTGTTTAGCAAATAGCTACGAAAGGAATTTTGCCAGCGAGGCTAGCAAAAGAATTGCAACTATGTTTGTGATTTTGATCATCGGATTTATGGCAGGGCCAGCGGTGTCCTTGTATGGATCTCCAACCGTATCGCCAGTAACGGCTGCTTTGTGAGCGTCTGAACCTTTTCCTCCAAAATTTCCATTTTCTATGTACTTTTTAGCATTATCCCAAGCTCCTCCACCGGAAGTCATTGAAATAGCAAGAAAAAGTCCAGTTAATATCGTGCCGAGAAGCATAGCTCCAACGCTTTTTAAACCAGCTTGGCTGCCACCAAAAAAATTAATAGCAAAATACAACAGGAGTGGCGACAAAACCGGCAACAAGGACGGCAGCATCATTTCTTTTATAGCTGCTTTTGTGAGCATATCAACTGCACTCTTGTAATCTGGTTTTTCTTTTCCACTCATTATTCCTTTGATTGTTTTGAACTGGCGCCTTACCTCTATGACGATCGCTCCGCCGGCTCGTCCAACTGCCATCATTCCACATGCGCTGAACAAATACGGCAGCAATCCACCAATGAACAATCCAATTACCACATATGGATCACCAAGCTCAAAACGAATCGACATCGACGGAAAGTAGTGAGCAATATCCTGCGTGTACGCTGAAAATAAAACTAGAGATGCGAGCCCAGCGGATCCTATAGCATATCCCTTAGTAACAGCTTTTGTCGTATTTCCGACCGCGTCCAATTTATCGGTAACCTGGCGAACTTTCTCTGGCAGCCCAGACATTTCCGCGATACCTCCTGCATTATCCGTAATTGGCCCGTAGGCATCGATGGCAATAACCATGCCCGCAAGAGCTAACATTGCAGTTGCAGAAATTGCAATCCCGTAGAGTCCAGCCTGCGCGTATGCAATAATGATTGCACAGCATATTATAACAACTGGAACGGCAGTCGCTTCCATGGAAATGGCCAGCCCTTGAATGATGTTCGTTCCGTGTCCAGTTTCAGATGCCTTTGCAATGCTAATGACTGGCCTGTAAGAATACGAAGTGTAGTACTCTGTGATGAAGACCAACAGAAGAGTCACGACAAGCCCAACTATTCCGCAGATTAAAAGATTGCATCCAGAAAACGCTAACCCATGATCACTTGATTGGAGCATTGCTCCAAGTGGAAACATTTGTCGCGTCGCAATATACATGAGAGCTAAAGAAGATCCAACAGTTGCAAACAATCCCTTGTATAGAGCGTGCATTACATTCTGATTACTTCCTAGTTTTACAAATAAAGTTCCAAAGATTGATCCGAAAATGCATACGCCTGAAATTACCAATGGATACATCATCAGTGCATCTTTAACTGCTCCCTTAAAAAAAATGCCGGCCAAAACCATTGTTGCTGCAATAGTAACAATGTACGTTTCGAACAGATCGGCAGCCATGCCTGCGCAATCTCCGACATTGTCGCCAACATTATCTGCGATAACAGCTGGGTTTCGCGGATCATCTTCCGGAATTCCTGCTTCAACCTTTCCAACAAGATCAGCTCCAACGTCAGCACCTTTTGTGAAAATTCCTCCTCCAAGACGGGCGAATATCGATATGAGAGACGCTCCAAAACTCATTGCGATGAGCGATTCAGATAGCAAACGTTCATCAGTTAAGTATGCTTTCAAATAGAAAAAAAATAGCGCTATTCCAAGCAATCCCAACCCAACAACAAGAAACCCGGTAATAGCTCCAGACTTGTAAGCAACTGACAAAGCATGCTCGATGCCTACTTTTGCTGCTTCAGTGGTTCTAGAATTCGCTCTTACAGATATATTCATACCCACATACCCTGCAACTGCCGACAAAAATGCTCCAAGAGCAAAACCAACAGCCGGATATACTCCCATGAATGTGACAATAACTGCCACCATAACTACACCGACAATCGCTATGGTTTTATATTGTCTATCAAGGTAGGCTGATGCTCCATCCTGGATTGCAGCTGCGATTTCTCGCATCTTTTCATTGCCAGTACTGAGTTTTAACATATTTTGCGCATTAAAAGCGCCGTATACCAGAGCCAATAATCCGGATACGATAATTATAAACTCCAAACTAAACATAATTAAGCCTCCAACAAAAACGGCGTATTGTCTCACAACATACGACAAATATCAAACATAAAGCCAAGATCATTCTCCCTATTTAGCATGTAGAGAAGAGCTCAATTTTAAGTTTCATTCTGCTTTCGAGAACGTTTTTCTACGAGCTGAATACCCTACATTTCATATTATACTATCGTATATGTATTAAAAATTTATTAATTTACAAAAAAAATAAAAGGTCTGACCGTTAAATCTATCTATACAGGAAACTCACGAAAAGCGTTTTTCTCGCATATCTCGAGCCAATTTAGGAAATATGAGAGTATTTTTTCACAAACGATTCGGATTCGCAATGCTGTTAAGCAAGCAGTTAATTATCACTTTTTAAATATACAAGGAAAAAGACAGAAAAATGGAAACAGTTGCATCTTTTTTTTGTACTTAATTTATGGTAGCATCCGATTCGGATATTATTTGCAGCAGGAACGCTATCCTGTTAGCACATCAGTTTATCGGAAGTTCTGTTGCGTGAAGTAGCGAGGAATCATGAATAAAAATTATAAAAATTTATCGATTTTGGTTATCATTTGTTGCTTTGTTTTTTTGCTGTTTCAAGCATTTAACAACAATAAAGAAAATATTGTAAATATTACGTATTCAGATTTTCTGTCGGATGTCGATAATGGAAAAGTATCTACAGTTATAATTCGAGGTTCTGCGATTGAAGGAACAACTTTGGATGGTCGGCTTTTTGTCACCTATGATCCACGCGATCCAGATCTTGTCAGAAAATTACTTGCGAAAAATGTGCAGATTATTGCTGGCCCTACAGAAGATAAGTCCACCATATTGCAACTGTTTTTGAGTTGGCTTCCTCTTTTGATTTTGGGCGGCATTTGGTTTTTTGCTATTAGGCAAATGCATGTTGGTGGCAATAAGGCCATGGGGTTTGGGAAGTCGAAGGCGAAATTACTGAATGAAAAAACTGGCAAAGTTACTTTTGATGATGTTGCCGGCATAGATGAAGCAAAATCCGAGCTGGAAGAAATTGTTGATTTTCTTAAGGATCCAAGTAAATTTAAGCGCCTTGGTGGAAAAATCCCCAAAGGGGTTTTGCTTGTTGGTTCGCCTGGAACGGGAAAGACCTTGCTTGCGCGCGCCATTGCCGGCGAGGCGAACGTGCCGTTTTTCAGCATTTCCGGATCCGAGTTTGTCGAGATGTTCGTTGGAGTTGGTGCAAGTCGTGTGCGGGATATGTTTGAGCAAGGCAAAAAAAATTCTCCATGTATAGTTTTTATAGATGAAATTGATGCCGTTGGTCGACATCGTGGTTTTGGGCTCGGTGGTGGAAACGATGAGCGCGAGCAAACTCTCAATCAGTTACTCGTTGAGATGGATGGTTTTGAGGAAAACAGTGGTGTTATAATAATATCGGCCACAAATAGGCCAGATGTGCTTGATCCGGCGCTGCTGCGTCCCGGAAGATTTGATCGACAAGTGGTTGTTCCGATTCCAGATCTTAACGGTAGAGAAAAAATTTTGCGAGTTCATTTGAGAAAAATTCCTCTGTCATCAGATGTGGATCCCTTGGTATTGGCCCGCGGAACTCCCGGTTTTTCTGGTGCCGATTTGGCAAATCTTATTAATGAAGCTGCGCTGCTGGCGGCAAGGCGCGGCAAGCGTGTGGTGTGCATGGACGAGCTGGAGGATGCTAAAGACAAAGTTATGATGGGGGCTGAGCGTCGTTCCATGGTTATGACAGAGGAGGAAAAGAAACTGACAGCATACCACGAGGCTGGACACGCTATCGTTGCATTGAATATTCCTGAATCTGATCCGATCCATAAGGCGACAATCATCCCTAGGGGACGAGCGCTTGGAATGGTTATGAGATTGCCGGAGCAGGACAGAATCTCCATGTCGCGGATAAAGCTGGAAGCGGATATATCTGTTGCTGCCGGTGGAAGAATAGCGGAGGAAATGATTTTTGGTCATGAAAAAATTACAACTGGAGCGTCATCCGACATAAATCAGGCAACAAAGATTGCTCGTTTGATGGTTCTTGAATGGGGTATGAGCGAAAAGCTTGGTTTTCTCTCGTATACAGGAGATGGTGCACAGGAAGTATTTCTCGGACACGCTACCACGCCGAATAAAAATATCTCAAGTTCCACTGCGAAAATCATTGATGATGAAATTCGTGCAATTGTTGACAGAAACTATGATCGTGCGAAAGAAATTCTCGAGAACAACACAGAAGCGCTGGATCTTCTCGCAAAAGGGCTACTAGAGCATGAAACCCTGACAGGAGAGGACATCAAAAAAATTGTGGAAGGCCAAAAAGTAGAAAAGCAAGATAAAGTTAAAATCATTAAAACGTCTAAAAAGTCAAAAATGCCGTCGTCTGAGTATGCGAGTAATACTGAGAAGCAGATGAAAAAGACATCGACAAAGAAAAACGTTTAGCAGATTCAGTCGCCCATTCTTTTTCTGGATTCTCGGCTTAGCCAAGAATGACGAGTGGGCTGAGAAAGTAGGTGGAAAGACTCTTCATTTCTGCAAGCGAAGCGCAGTGAGAATCCGGAAGAATGCCGTTTTTTGCATTGTGTGTCCTAGATCACTTATTCGTTTTTCGCTTCTGCATATTTTGCCCATGATTTGATGTCATTTGCGATGGTTTGCAGTGTGGAGTTCAGACTTGCCTCATTTTCGACATCGTAAACACAGTTAGCTGTAGCCAAGTCATCGATGTAATCGTAGTCGAAAT
>JAISZX010000061.1 GCA_031284365.1 Holosporaceae bacterium | reverse complement strand
GTTTTTTTGATGGATTTTCAAACAGTTAGGGAGGCAAAGGAGGAAATCGAGAAATTTATTAATTTTTATAATTACAAAAGATTACATCAAAATTTGGATTACAAAACTCCAAATGATGTATATACTGGCAGTTGTAGAGTTGAAAGTTTTATCTATGCTCAGATAAACCTCAGTGAAACTCTAAATCGACAAAATCTGGTCTAAAAAATTGGGAGCACCATACAATCAAAGGCAAAGCCATTAAAAAATTATTGGTTTTCATATTAACAAAATCCTCCATATATTATTATACACATAATATATTATATTTTTTGGGAGAATGTCAAGATATTTTTTTGTATTGTTGTGTTGTTTTTTTTGTAAAAATGTCTCTTTATGTGAGTTAGTTAAAAATATGTTAAAAAAATCGTCATTTTAATTCCTGGAATAGACATTACTTTAAGTCCAGGCATTTAAACTCTCCATCTCCAAATTCTGGCAGATGATTTTCTTGGAAAAATTTTAACAGCTTAGAGTCTCTAGTATTGAGAATAAATCTCTTTTCGTCTGGGTAATGCCTTCGGAAAGCAACGTGACTTCCACGTATATAACCATATTGCTCATAGGTATAAGTTGCTTCACATAGCGTATCCAGCATCATTTCTCCGTATTCTTCCTTTAACCCGTACATAGTGTAATATTCTTCGTCATTTGAAAAATACATTGCAATTTGATCGCGATACTGGCAAAAAAAATCATATGTCTGATATTCTTGGAGACGCCTACGAATGCAATTCATTGATTTTCCTCGATGCTCATACTCAGACCAATTTGACACTTTGTGATACCAATGCAACATCTCATGAAACATAGTTCCTCCGAACAACAATTTGTGCTTTGTGCAATCCAATGCAGATAGAATATAATAATCCATCGTTCTCAGATTAATAACATAGTGTACGGAACTATAGGAGGCGTGGCTAGCATCACCTTTTGTAAACAAAAACACTGCTTTCTGGGGTCTGTAGAACATAGTTTTGTACTTTGTTATCAGAGATCTCAACAATTTGCAAAAAGTTGGCGAATCAGTTAGTAGGTAGAAAATGCGAACCAATTCATGAGGTCTAACCTCGTCCACCTGAGCTGATTGCAGTAGAATAGCTCCCGCTTGGCCTCCAAGCTTTAGCACGATACCTTTATCAACCTGCAAAAAATCTTCTATCGGTTCAATGCATGTTTTCATGAAAAGATTAACAAGCTCTTTTCTGTTTTGCTCCAAAGTTTTATTTTCATCCCAAGTGTTTTTGTGATAATATTCGAGCTCTTTTCCGTTTAACGACGAGAACTGTCTTATTTTCAGAGGTTTTACCCACTCTTCTATTGGAACTGCTGGTTCTTCAATCTCTTGAGTTTCAACAAGACTTTTAGGTGATTGCTGATTTATTGGGGACGAAATTGGGGACGAAGAAGAATCTTGATTGCGTTTCGTATTAAAACCTTGGAATAAGCAGTAAATAAAGCACGATACAACAACAAAAATCGCAAAAATCTTCATAAAATAATGACTCCGTTATGCCAAAACACAACCCCAACATATCATTATCACATAATGGGTGAAAAAAAATAAAACGCTTAAATTTTTTTGGGAGTATTTTTTTCTATTCCTGAAATGCAGGCGCATTCCATTCAATTTTTTCCTTTTAACACGCATCGTAAAATTTATTTTAGATAATCATTGTAATATTAACACAAAATTAAATCTATTACACATTAAATGTATTTCTGTTAAGCTTTGTGATTATCTTAGGCTTTTTTCCACAGGAAGACAAATCTCTCATATGTGATATTATACTCGTTTAGAATGAGAATCAGGACAAAACAGCTTGAAAAATCAGAATTACTGAAGTGCTAAAATCCTATTTCTCATGTAGAATTGGTATAGCATTTTAGACACTAAAAACAATTTCTACATGAGATGTTTTTTTCAGCGTAAATACTCTCAATATCTCATGAAACGGCCATGGAGAACTGTCCTTCATTGTGAGTAGTAACCATTTTGGTGCACTTCACTATTGAGGGAGCGTCTTTTCCTGTAAAATTTCGCCATTCAATTTTTTGATGCTAGCATAAGCTTTACCAATTTCTCCATCATCATTTTGTATCACTTCTCCCCACACATCTTTGATGTAATGTGATTTGACTAAAAGTCCCCCTATTATTTCTTTATCTTCGTTCCAGGAAGACCAATCTCCCAATCCTTGTCCTATAGATTCTATAGATTCTATGCATTTTTTTAACTCAGTAAACTCCTCTTTTGAAGAATTTGGAGGATTTTGTTGTTTCTCATTCTTCAAATAGGCTAAAGCAACACTTGCTCTAGTCAGGGCGAATATTTGTTTTCTTTGTTCATCGCCTACTTTGTTTAAAAATTCTAATACGTCACTGAGGGATTTTCTACTGTCAACAATCAGTAAGTCAAAAGCCTTACCTTCGGCTTTCCTAGAAAAATTGTCTCTTGTATCCATTTGGCAAAGTTGTTTTTGAACTTCTTCTTTCAAAAAATTGGTTTCTATCGTACAAATACTCTCAGCTCTACCAACATAGCTGCTTTCTCCGTTGGTTTCAGTTAATTTTTTTATTTTTGTAAAAGAACTGAGAATCATATCAGGAGGAGCGTATTGGGCATTATTAATGATAACTCTAAATGAATTCAAAAACATATTAACAGAGCAATCTTTATGTACAATTGCATAAAGCAATGTTAAAAATCCCATTTTCCTGGCTTGAGTAAGCGCACTGATAATGTCATCAAAATTATTCCCAATGTTGTCAAAAACCACATTTTTACCGGCAGCAACAGATTCGTAAAATAATTTTAAAAATTCAAGGCGAGCGAACACATTTCTGACATTACAGATCCCTTTCATATTATCAAAGATGCCTTTTAGTTCTGCGTCTAAATCAGCATTTGGTTTCTTAATTCCTAAACCATCTTTCAAGGCAGTAATGAAATCTCCAAACTTATCTATCGTTACTTTATTCCACATAGCTTCACCTTCTTTTTTATATTCCAAGAATGATTCGCCTTCTTCATTATCTTCTTTAATTTGTAATAATATCCCAAAACTTTCTTTAATTTTTTTATGAAGTTGCCCCTCCTCCTTAACTTCAGACATCAAGCCTTCTGTACACCAATCTAACCAACCGCCAAATTTTGTTTTAATCCTAGAAAATGTTTTTATGGCTTGAACAAACAGGAAAAATTGTTCTCGTCCAGGCAATTTTTCCGTTTGTTCTCTAAAAACGTCAATATCCATTTTATTCACGTTACTTTTGTTTATTGTATGACTGTTGCCGGATTGCGAAGACACAACATGTCTCAAATGAGATGGAAGATAACCAAGTATATCATTTAGTGCCATTGATTTTCCAGATCCGGGAGCTCCTATAATCTGAACAGCAAGTCTTTCTGTTCTTTTTTTTTCTGAAACTCCAAATGAATCTGGAGCTGTAATACTTAATCCTAAACAAGTACAAAAATTAAGTAATAAGATATATTTTTTCATTGTTTACCCTCATCAAAATAAAGTAGATATAGTGTACGATGTATTTGTTTCAAAATAATTAAAAGTAAGCATATAAATTCAAATAAAAGCAAAAAATAATGATGTGGAAGAATTTTATATTCGTAGCGATTTATAAAAAGCTGGTATTTCTGCATCACCAAAATTTATGAAACGGCCGTGACGCTACAAAACATATAGGTTGTAATAAATATTGATGTATGTTACAATCAGCTTCTCTGGAGTTAGTTTGAGGGAGTTTCCTATGGCTCGTGTAACTGTTGAAGATTGCGAAAAGGTTGTGGCGAATAGGTTCGATTTGGTTGTTTTGGCGGCGCAGCGCACACGTCAAATTTTGAGCGGAAATAAGATAACTCTTGAGAGTGATGATGAAAAAAAACATGTTATTGCTCTGAGGGAAATCGCTGCGATGACTGTTTCTGTTGACTATCTCAAAGAAAGCGCAATAAAAAGTTTCAGGTCGTTCACTCCGGAAGAGGATTTGGACGAGGATATCGAAGATCTTCCAGAGGAAGATACCTACAATCCTTGTGTTGAAATGGAAATGGCAGCCATTGAGTCCGGCAACATACGCATAGTTGACGGTGAAGAAGAGTTTGAAGAGGCAGCCTGTGACGATGCCAACGTCGATGACGAAGATGCATCCGAAAGAGGCGACGCGTAGCTTTCGGTTACTTTTTGCCTTTAAACGGATTTTCCTGTTGTCTGATGAAGATTCTAAGCGGTACACCGTTGAAGTTGAAAGTCTTCCTCAGATGATTCAGCAAATATCTTTCGTAACTTACCGGAAGATGCTCTGACCGGTTTGCGAAAAGTGCGAAGGTTGGCGGCTTGCAGTTTGTTTGCGAAATGTACTTTAGCTTTATCGGCATTCCGTTTACCAACGGCGGTTGCTTTTGATTAATTGCAGTTTGTAGCCACTTATTTAATGATCCAGTTGAAATTCTTCGCGACCAATTTTCGTACAATTTTAGAGCTGTATTAAAAATGCGGATTAATCCCTTCTTTTCTTTTGCTGAGACCAACAAGCACATTACTCCTGGCAGTTGCGCGAATTCTTTTTCTGCTCGCCATTCTACTTCTTTTAGAATTTTATCAGGATTTTCGACAGTATCGCTTTTATTAAGCGCAAATATTACAATTTTTCCTTCGTCAAATGCTTTTTGAGCGATGCTAATGTCTTGTTTTTCGAATGGATTTTGTATATCCATCAGGACAACAACAACATTCGCCTGGCGAATATGTTTCCAAGCATCAATCACAGAAATTGTTTCAACTTTTTCTTGGACCTTTGATTTTCTGCGTTGACCAGCTGTATCTACCAATAAAAAACACTGATTTTTGAATTTCCAATTTAAAGAGATCGAATCACGTGTTGTGCCAGCCTGATCGCCGGTAAGTAGGCGATCTTCTCCAATTATTGCGTTTATCAAAGTTGATTTTCCGACATTCGGACGACCTACTATGGCAATTTTCATTGGAAGCACATCGTCTGTCTCATTATTGATTTCTTCATATAAATTTGGCATTTGAGACAAAATTTCAAAAATTTCGTCGAATCCAATATTGTGCTCAGCTGAAATAGCGATTCCATCACCAAAACCCAAAATTTCAGGATTTTGCAGCGATATTTTTCCTTCGGACTTGTTCTTTATCAGTACAACAGTTCGATTGCCAACCTTTTTGAAAACGCTACGTAACCACGACGCGATAGCTTTGTCGTACTCTGTGATCCCATTCATGGCATCAACTACCAAAAATACGAGATCTGATTCTTCTATTGCGGCCAGGGATTGCTCGTTCATAGAGACTGCCAGCGAATCCTTAGAAAAAGGATCAACACCAGGAGTGTCAAATAGACCAAATGTCAACCCGTACAGCTCAGCCTGCACTAATTTACGATCGCGCGTAATGCCTGGTATATCACCAACAATGGCAGACTTCTGCTTCAAGAGACGGTTAAATAGCGTAGATTTCCCAACGTTTGGCCGCCCGATTATTGCTATTTTCATCGGTATGCTACAACTTTTCCGCTATTCATCGGAACATACATAACGCCGTTTGCAATAACAGGATTTACAGAAACGCTAAAGCTGTCGCCACCAATCGACATTGCTTTCTTGATTTTTCCATCGTACACAGAAACAAATTGTATATCTCCGTTTGGAGAGACAGCCAAAACATGATCCTTTAGCAAAATCATTCCTAACCATTCTGATGCTTTACTTTCATCTTTCGTAAGCTTCTTTACCCAGTGCCTGCGCCCTGTATTTTTGTTTAGGCATACCAGCTCAGACTTCGAGTTAAACACGAAAATACTGTTGCCGCTAACAATTGGAGTTTGGACGCTACCGAAATCACTTTTCCATAGTAATTTTCCATTTCTGGTATTAAACGCAGACGTTTGCTCATTTGCAGACACCAAATATACTACTCCGTCTTTCACGACAGGACATGCTCTCGGATGAGAAAATGCTCGCGCTGCGTTAGTGAGAGAGAATTTTGACAACATAGCATCCCAAATTACAGCTCCCGTTTCTTCCAGAAGAGCAAAAACCTCTCCCGAGGGGTAGGCAAAATACACAACTCCATCACTGACAGCTACGCTGGAACTACCCATAAAAGTAGAATCTGCGAGCATCCCCGAGTGGGACCACAACGTCTTGCCGGTGTTAATATCAATGCAATGCAGGCTGCTGTTGCTGCACATTATGAATGCTTTTCCATCGCTAATTGTTATGCCATCACCCTTGCAGGCGGCCGGCAATTTAATTCGCCAAAGAATTTTTCCTGTTTTTGCATCTAGGCTGAATCCTTCGGCAAAGCTTGATGTGACTATGAGACGTCCGTTATCGTAGGCGGTAGCTCCGCCAATTTGTCCGTCCTTTCCTATTAGAGTCGTACTTACTCTCCACAACCTCGCTCCTGTTTTTTGGTTGATGGCGTAGACGATTCCGGCGGCGTCTATACAAAAAACTTTACCATCTGCAACAATTGGAGCAGCGGTCATTTTTATTGATTCAGACGCTTCAAAATCAAGTGCACTAGACCAAATCTCTTTCGGAGACAACGAAAATTTCAAAGGAAAATAATAGTGTTCAGCGTTAAGGTGCGGCTGCGTAAATTCAGGATTAATTTCCTCTACAGAGTCAACGATAACAGGAGTAGGATCTGTACTTTTCACCATATCCTCGTCGTATCCTGAAACGATCAACTCCTCTCTGGTGCCTTCCAGATGCTCCTTCGACGAACATCCTGCTAATATTGTACTTAAAACCAAAAGAGGCACATACTTTTTTCCCATCATTGTTTTTTCTCCCGAGTATTTCTCATGTGGCATAACAGCATCGCTACCCTCTTTTTCATTGATTTTGGAGCATCGCTACTATCAATAATTTTTTTTAAATTTTCTATCGCTTTTTCGTGATCACCGATACTTTCGTAATTCATCGCATTGAGCTCAATGGCAGTGTGTCGGAAAGGACGATCTTCTGCTGTAAGAGGTTCCAACATTTGTATTAGATCTTCAGTTTTTCTGAAGCGGTAGGACGCGAAAATAATCATTGCAAGATCTTTCCAGACGATATCAACGCCACGCTTTTTGGTTATTGCCATTAAGGCTTCTGCACTAGCTGGAATATCTCTAAATTCATACAAGTTCCTGCCATTTCTTATTATGGAAAGGATTGGTTTTAGTTCAGATGGAGCATTTTCTATCAACCCATCGATTATGAGAGAACTCTTATTTGTTGGAGATTGCAAATCCTCTAGAATAGCGTTGGTAATTTCCTCTCTCTGTTGATTTTGGCGATTGTACCAAGATGAATACGCCAGTATTCCAATCACAAAAACCGCAATCGCAAATAAAATTGCATCCTTATACTTTTTAAAAAACGCCATGAGCTGGTCATTTTTCAGCTCTTCGTTTATTTCCTGAATAATCGAGTTAATATCTTCAGCCACGACATATCCTTCCTAAATCATCCCGCTGATTTTAAACTAGGTTTCAACTATTTGCTAGAGCTAGTATGAGTTCAACCACGGCCGTTTCATAAAATTTTTATCTATGCTCAGATAAACCTCAGTGAAACTCTAAATCGACAAAATCTGGTCTAAAAAATTGGGAACACCATACATTTCTCGCTGAGCGACGTAAACTTATGGCACAAAAAATCAAAAATTACTACTATTCGCTGTAATAACGCGAACCATCACGATATAGCATCGCACAAATCTGCAAGTACGCAATTAGCGCATTCTGGTTTTTTAGCTTTGCACGTATATCTACCATGAAGTACAAGTAGGTTACTGATGTTCTTTTTGTAGGTGTCCGGGATAATATTTTCTAAATCATTTTCCACTTTGCGTGGATCATCACTTTCGGACAGTCCTAGTCTCTTACTCAGGCGGAGAACATGTGTGTCGACGGCGATTACAGGTTCGTGAAACAGTGTGTTCAGTATAACGTTAGCGCTTTTGCGGCCAATTCCTGGCAGAGATTCAAGATCTTCCCTGGAATTCGGAATTTTCGAATCAAACTTTTCTTTCAATATTTTACTTAGCTCCATTATGTGCTTGGCCTTGTTTTTATAGAGGCCAATTGAACGAATTTCGTTAGTAAATGCTTCTAATCCAAGATTTAGGATATCATCTATGGTTCTACATTTCTTGAAAAGAATGGATGTGACCTTATTAACTTGCACGTCAGTTGTCTGCGCAGATAAAATAACTGCAATCAAAAAAGTATAGTCAGAAATGTAGTCCAGTTCTGTTTTTGATTCGCTTACAGATTCAGAAAGCCTTCTGCAAATTTCGCTGATTCTAGATACTTCCGACACTGTTTAAATAATCCTGCATTGAATAAAGCTTCGGATGTTTTCCGACGAGCCAACGAGCGCACTTTATCGCTCCGGATGCAAATACTTCTCGGTCGAAGGCTCGATGACAGATTGATATCATTTCGTGCTCACCAACGAAGTCGCATATGTGTTCTCCAAAAATATTTCCCTCTCGCAGAGAAACGATTTGCGCTTCTTTTGATATTTGCTGTGCCAGAAATAGAGCTGTACCAGAAGGAGCATCCTTTTTGCGATTGTGGTGCCTTTCTATAATGCCAAAATCGAAATCTGGCAGAATTTGGGCGCATTTTCGAACTAGAATCGCCATCAACTGCACGCCGAGGCTGAAATTACTCGAGTGTAATATCGGAATTATCCGTGATATTTCTCGTATTCGTTCAAAATCTTTATCTGAGAAATCAGTTGTTCCACTTACAATCGGAGTTTTATATTGCGCCGCAACATCGATTATCCTATGCAGGGCTGCCGGGGCAGAAAAATCAATCAGTACATCGCTCTCGCTGATTACATTTTCCAATTCACGTGGAGAAGTTGCGCTGGAAATACCTCCGCTGAGCTCCTCCTTCGCTATGAGCGTTGAAAGAATTTTTCCGATGCGCCCATTAATACCAACAATTCCTATTTTCATATTTGCACTCAGTCTCCTCATATAATATCTTACTCTAGATATAAACAAATTTTCGAGAATAAGTTATGCAAAAATGCGAGTATAGCGCAAGGGAAGTTCTAAAATTTACTATTCCTATGGTGCTTACGTCTCTATCGTTTAGTCTGATGTTCAACGTTGATCGCATGGTATTGGCGCATTATTCGCTTGATTCCATGAATGCTGCGGCCTTGGCTGGAAATTTTGTGGCGATGATCAGCTTCGTAGTCATTGCAATCGCGCAAATAGCGACTGTTTTTGTTGGTCAATACAATGGACTAGGGGAATACAGAAAAACAGGATGGGCGCCCTGGCAGATGATATATCTCGGGATAATGTCGTTTGTTCTGTTTGTTCCAATAGCTATTTTCTGCCATCATTTTAGCCTTTTTCCGAAACATTATGAAGAAGAAGGACTTGCATACATGCGAATTCTCACATATTTTGCTGGATTGCAGGCAATTTATGCGGCGTTGAGCGCATTTTTCATTGGGCGCGGACAAAGTTCCATCATCATCTGTGTGGTTCTTTTTGCAAACATGGTGAATCTTATTGCCGATATACTGCTGGTTTTTGGTTACGAAGGAGTAATCGAGCCATTGGGAATTAAAGGAGCCGCAATAGCGACGATAATCAGTGAATTAACATCGATAATAATTTTGCTGATCATATTTATTAATAAAGAGAATAGGGAAAAATATTCCACATTTGATAATAAATTTAGAAAAGATTTGTTTTTTAACTGCATAAAGACCGGATTTCCAATGTCCTGCGGGAAGGTTCTTTCTTTGCTCGGATGGTTCATACTTTTATCAATATATAATCGTATCTCAAAAGATCTTGCCACCCTGGAATCTTTTGCCATAAGCATGTGGATCATATTTATGTTTTTCGCTGAAGGCGGAGGACGTGCGCTTTCATCGATGAGCGCCAATCTTATTGGTGAAAACAATCTTCCTGGAATCAAAAAATTATTGAAATTATTTTTGAATTTCAATACTGTCGTATGCATCTTTTTTTCGATTCCGCTGATTTTTTACCACGATATAATGTTTTGGTTTATGGAGGGAGTAAATGGTGATATAAGTCACCTACATTCGGATTTTCGATTTCTTTTTGTTAGTATGTGGATAATAATTTTCATGGATGGCATTTTTTATATGGTATGCGGGATATTAAATTCCGGAGGCGATACGAAATTTCCTACATACGTTGAACTTTCAACACTATGGTTTGGAGTTGTTGCTCCAACTGTGGCGCTGTATCTTACGGGAAATTTAACTAGCATTCGCTTTACTTACACGCTGATTCCGTTGGCTGGAATCGTAAACTCAGTTGTGGCCTACCGGAGATATAATCAATTTAAATGGTTCAACAGATTGGTATAATCATTCAGAATCAGTGATTATCGGAATCCCAAGTGTGGTAAGTTTTCCACCATTTTTTTGTTGTGTTATCGCTGGATTTAATATGTATTTTTTCTCCGATCATGGGCGTCAGAAGTTTTTTTTCATCGAGCATCATCGAAAGTTCGTTCAGCGGTTCATCCCATTGGTGATTAGCAAGACGGACTTTGCAGATATGAACAGGCAGTAAACTCTTCCCATTCAGGTCATACAATGCATTTACAACTTCGTCCGTCATCATGTGCACGTGTCTCCAATTCTGATTATGCTGTCCGCTATCTAGAATTGCGAGATCGATCGGTCCGAATCTTTTACCGATTTCCTTATAATGAGTACCGTATCCGCTATCTCCTCCGATATAGCACTGAAAGTCCTTTGTTTTTAGCAAAAATGAGCACCAAAGAGATGTATTTCTGAAAAAACCACGTCCGGAAAAATGCTGTGCAGGAAGGCAAAAAATCGTTAAGTTTTGGTCAAGCGATATTTCTTCATTCCAATCCATTTCCAACAGGCAACTAACGTTAAATCCCCAATATTCAAAGTGCTCTCCAACTCCGAGAGGGCAAATAATTTTTTTTACCTTTGATTTTAGACGAAGCACAGTATTATAATCCAGATGGTCCCAGTGATCATGCGTAATTATGAGATAATCAATCTCAGGCATATCCTCAACTTGATACACATTCGAACCGTCGAACGCTTTTGGAAAGAATAAGACCGGAGACGATACTTCACTGAACAGCGGATCAACCAGAATTCTCTTTCCATTGAGCTGAATAAGGTACGAGGAGTGACCGAACCAAATCAGCAAATCTTCGTTGACGTTCAGATTTTTAAGATCCGTTTTTACTGACGGCAGAGGATATGGCGGTTTTAATCCGACATTATTTCCGAAAAGGAATTTCAACACGGCTATGATTGGATTCTTGAGGAGCAGCGGCTTTTCGTTGATATTACGAAATGCGTCGCCTCTGTAGTTGCTGGATTTTTCGATGCGCCCTAGGCGTTGCCCACTAGGCAGCCTGCCAAACATCGGGAGTCTGAAGTAGCACACAATTGAAACAATTGCACAAGCAACAAAAACCGTAATCTCTTTCTTCATTGGTACTGTACGCCTACGATCAGAGCACAGGTCATTCTAGCAAATTTTCCATTCCTAGTACAAGCAAGTTTCTGAGAAATCGCAGCTGCAGTATTCCAGAGAGCATCTCGCACGGAAAAAGTTTGTTTTTTTATGTGGCGATGCGAGAAACCATTCTTCCACCAATGACCATTGATCTGTGCAACTGATCAGCTCGCATCGCAGTGACTCTAGCTAGCACATTAATTTTATTGCATTTTTATATTACCACACAAAAAAATATTGACTTTTCAAAATAATTGTTGTACTCTACCCGAAGATTGAAAAGATCAATAAAATTGATAGAGTCAATTGAGCGGCGTTGTGTGCGTTGCTTTTTAAAAAAATATTTAAATTATTTAGGAGAAAAAGATATGAATTTCAATAAAGCTAAGTTTTTAGCAAATGTTAGAACGGTACATACCAAATTGAATAAAATTTCAAATTACAGCGATCGCAATTCGCGGTCATCAATATTACGAATTTACTGGAGCAAGATCTGCACAACAATCGTTAAAAACGAACAAATTTTAACTTTCTTGAATATGATTGTTGGTATAAAGCATGATCAAAAAAAAATCTACCTTCAATTACGAAATGATGTAGAATGCTTAGATACTTTTGGAGGAAAACGATGAGTGTTGATTTATCAGAGATAGCTATCTATAACTTCTCAGCAACAGAAGCGAAATGGCAGGATTTTTGGCTAAAAAATGATTCTTTCCATTCTGATTCTAATTCATCTCAAAAAAAATATTATGTTTTGGAAATGTTTATGTATCCGTCTGGAAAGGTGCACATTGGGCATGTACGGAATTACATAATCGGAGATGTTATTGCTCGTTTTAGGAGATCATGCGGATTTTCTGTGTTGCATCCGGTTGGATGGGATGCATTTGGGCTTCCGGCAGAAAATGCCGCTCTTAAACACGGTGTACACCCAAAGGATTGGACCTACAAAAATATAAAAATTATGAAAAATCAGCTATTGTCACTTGGTTTTTCATACGATTGGAAAAGAGAATTTGCAACCTGTGATGAAAAATACTACGGCTTTCAGCAGAAGATTTTCCTAGCTTTGTATAGGAAGGGATTAATTGTTCGAAAAGAATCGGAGGTTAACTGGGATCCGGTGGATAATTGCGTGTTAGCAAATGAGCAGGTCATCGGGGGATGTGGGTGGAGATCCGGAGCTCCTGTGGAAAAACGGATATTGTCCCAGTGGTTTTTAAAAATTACTGACTTTGTTGATGAGCTGTTGTCTGAAATCGACAATCTGACCGGGTGGCCGGAAAAAGTAAGAACAATGCAGCGAAATTGGATTGGAAAATCAGAAGGATGTTCCATTAGTTTCAAAACAAATACCGGCGATGAGATCGTGGTTTTTTCGACACGTCCGGATACTATTTTTGGAGCAACATTTCTAGCGATTTCTCCGGGACATCCGCTTACGGCTGCGTTGGGAAAAACAAATGATAAAATAAAGGCGTTCATCGATGAATTTAAAAAAGGATCTGTGACACAGGAATTTTTCGATAAGCAGGAGAAACTTGGTATAGACACTGGTCTCGTTGTTGATCATCCATTCTTGAATGAAAAGCTGCCTGTTTACATCGCAAATTTTGTTCTGATGAACTACGGAACGGGAGCGATCTTCGCCACGCCGGCTCACGATGGGCGAGATTACGAATTTGCGATGAAGTATAATTTACCAATTAAAAGAGTGGTTGCATCTCCAACGGAAAACGACAAATTACCATATGTTGATGACGGAGTTCTCGTTAACTCAGACTTTTTAAATGGTCTAACGGTTGCCGAAGCTAAAAAAACTGTCATCCAAAAATTATGTGACATTGGTGTTGGTAAACGCGAAGTGTTTTTCAAACTTTTGGACTGGGGAATTTCGCGACAGAGATACTGGGGATGTCCGATTCCAATGGTGCATTGCGACCACTGCGGAATTATTCCGCTCGAGGAAAAGGATTTGCCGGTCGTACTTCCGTATGACGTAACTTTTTCCGGAGCTGGCAATCCTCTGGATAAACATGCGACATGGAAGCATGTGAAATGTCCGTGCTGCGGCGGTGATGCCAGACGTGAAACGGATACTTTGGACACATTTTTTGATTCGTCCTGGTACTTTCTGAGATTTTGCGTGAATGATCCGGATAATAATAATCTCCTGGAAAAGGATGATGTTGCACACTGGATGTGCGTTGATCAGTACATTGGAGGGATTGAGCATGCTATTTTGCATCTTCTGTACGCGAGATTTTTTGCGAAGGCTCTTACCGAGTGCGGTTTTGTAAATGTCAGAGAACCGTTCAATAATTTATTTACCCAGGGAATGGTGTGCAGCGTGACCTATCGCAAAGAAAACGGCGATTGGCTCTTTCCAGATGAAGTTCAAAAAAATGCTGACGGAGATTACGAAGTTATCGCAACTGGAGAAAAAGTGATCGTTGGGCATTTTGAGAAAATGAGCAAATCGAAAAAGAATGTCGTTGATCCTGATGAAATCGTAAAAAATTACGGAGCAGATACATTGCGTCTGTTTGTGGTTTCCGATACTCCGCCCGACAAAGATTTTTCGTGGTCAGATGAAGGCTTGGAAGGATGCTGGAGATTTATTAATCGTGTGTGGCGTCTGTTTGTGTACGCAAAATCATGCAGTATTTGTGCAGAAAAAAACAAATTTTCTCCGAATATCGATGGACTCAACACCGATATGCAAAAGCTCTATAAAGAGTTTCACAGAACAATAAAGAATGTCACGAATTCTTTTGAAGAAAGATCGATGAACAAAGCCGTTGCCTACGTCCGGGATTGCGTAAACTCCATTTACCTACATTTTGATAAGATAGAGGAGAATAAAGAAATTTTCTCCGTAATTATCCGTGATCTGATAAAATTAATGGCGCCGATTATTCCGCATATTTGCGAAGAAGCCTGGAGCGTATTTGGATTTAATGGATTGGTTTCGGAAAATCAGTGGCCAGATTACAATGAAAAATATCTTGAAATATGCACTATAGATTTACCTGTGCAGGTTAATGGAAAACTTCGCGGAACTGTTACTGTGAATATTGATGCTGACGAGCAGGTCGTGTTTGAAATGGCTCAGCAGCTTCCGTCTGTGCAAAATGCAATAGATGGTAAGCCATTGAAAAAGAAGATTTTTATAAAAGGGAAGATATTGAACCTTGTTGTGTAGAATTTTTGTTTTATTGCTGTGCTCTGGATGTTCCATCACTACTTTGCACAATCGCGAAGAGTCATCTGAAACTCGGCGCATTCATGTTGATGTAATTGCAGAACGAGACGGACAAAAGCTGCGCGGATTTATTTTGAATACGCTGCGAGATCTTCGCTTTGCGAAAAAGAAATATCGTTTAAAGATCACTCTTTTATATACCGAAAAGCCTTTCGCCTACTCCACAGATGGAAATGCAAAGCGGCTTCGGTTATCGTACACAGCTAACGTGATTTTAAAAAACGAAAATGGAGATGAGATTTTTTCGCGGCCAATCTCTGTGCACACGAGTAGCAATATCGCGAGCGCTCACGGCGAAGTGGTTCTTGTTTTGTACGGACGCAACAATAACGCGCTTCTTAGGGAGTTAAGTGGTAGAATTGTTGAAAACATAAAGGTGTTTCTGGAAAGTGAAAGTTGATTTTAGAAATATAAACGCAAATCACGTCGGGGCCGGCAGCATATTCTTTCTGTATGGAAATTATAGAAAAACTTTTGATGTGTTCTGTGAATTCGTTCAAGAGGAACTTATGAAGAAGTCCTCTAATGTAAAAGTTCATCATTGTTCTGTCTCAGAGTGTATAAAAATAATTAATGGACAGTGCGATTTATTTGAATCAAGCGTCAAATGTTTCTGCATAAAAAATGTGGAAGACAATCATTTGGATAAAGTCTCAAAATTTTTTGAAGAGAAAAATTGTGTCTTCATTTTAGAAAGTGGAAATTACACCAAATCAAAAAAAATCACAGATTATTTTTTGAAGAGCGAAGCACTATCAATAGCGTCTTTTGATAATGATTTAACACGCCATTCCATAACAAAGATGCTTTTTCCAAATGTTACCCAAAGTGTTCGCGATGAAATCGTAAAAATAATATCCAGCACTGATGAAGAACTTTATTCAGCGTTCAGGAAGATATCTCTTTTGTTGGACGATATCAATTATTTAAGGAATTATAACACTAGTAAGCAGTCTTTTTTGAGTGGACTTGATCTGATTCCATTGATCAGATTTTTGTTGCAAACTGTGATGAGGGAGCGCATAGTGAAATCGCAGAATTTCTCAAAAATAAGCATACAAAACCGCGATGCGATTCGTCATCTCTTGAATGCTGAATTGCTCCAAAAATCTGGAGTAGAAATAAGCCGCGGATATGTGTATCAGCTGATTTTAAATCACGCCTGATCTGCAGATATGAGACCAGACGCAATAATTAGATTAGAATCTATTAAAAGTTGTGAGCCACACAGAATCTTATGACAAAACTCTTACTCTCTAAGCGAGCGTCAGTTGTCTGACTAGATGTATGAACTGCGTCTATAAATGCACCGCCATAAGCTTGCACTGCATTAACAGCTGGATCTGGGTTAAACTTTATGTCATTCCCTTTTAAACTACCTGTTGTTTTGGATCGAAATCTGCAATCAGCTTCCAAGGAAGCAAGCCAACCCCCGCCTATTCCTTTCTCTACACCAAAACCAATTACTGGAACAAATTTTGATACTTTTACACTATTTTTGCTATTCTTTAGCTCAGATTTTACAAAAGCACCACCTAATCTCAGGTAGTACGCAGCACCAATGCAGGAGCTATACAAACCTAATTTAAGAGCGATTGTTGGAGAAAATCCTCCGCTTTTGTATTCAGCTTTGCCTATGCCGTTATCTCCATATGATTCGTCCAATTTTTCTTTTGTTTTCTTGCCGAAAATATCGAATGTAAAAGCTACACCGCCCAAAAAATTACCGTTTATAAAAGTAGTATACCCAGCAAATAGTGTCGCCCCCAAATTAGTTCTCTTTCCATCGCCTATTTTGCTGTTACCAAAACCACTTCCTGCAAAATGAGTAATTGGGGGACCACAGCAGCAACATAAGCGCCACCAATCAGATTAGATATATCATGTATACCATAACATCCCAAAACTCCAGCTAAAATGTTTCTATTCGCCTGAGCAACTTTCGCCTGAGCAACTTGCGCATTAAGTGCTGGAATATTAGCCACTGCTACGCCTGCTGCTGCCAACGGACCTGCAAACCCACTATACCTATATTACCATCGAACGTAACATGCCTCCCGACAGCCGTAGCATCGTTTTTGAACGAACCAACTCCAAATCCGCCGCCTAAATGAAATCCTTCATGTATTTTTCTTTCATTGACTCCACATGAATCTGCTCCGTCTTTTTCGTCAATTACATCGTTCGCCGAAATATCAGACGCACAAACAAAAAAACTAAACACAACTCCTAAAAAACAACACTTTTTCATATAACATCCTATTAAAAAAGCAGTTATTAGAATAAGTTGCAAAAAAATCAAAAACAAAACCATTTCATTGTTTTCTTGTTTTTTGTTTTATAGTGTGTTTTTTCTGTAACATAACAATACCGGTATTGAATTAACTTTCTATAAACATTTTTATTATATCATTTTTATTGGGTAAGTGAAAAAAGAAGGAAACGTGACAGAAGATACTGAAAACACTGGGGAAAACAAGGAAGAAAATCAGACGTCCAGTGAGTGTAATCCAGTGGATAGCTCGGATGCGCCAGCAACCTCTTCACAGAAAAAAACCACAGCCGTAGAGACTCCAGTTGACGATACTGATCTAAGTGATGACGATTCTGAAGAAAATAAACTTGAGAAAGCTTCATGCAATGAAGTTGAAGATCAGATAACGAACTTGATTGCTACCGGGCACATGTTTAAAGCTCATGTGATAGCTAAAAAGGCATTTCAAAAACATCCGAACAATGTTGGATTGGCCCAGGCATACGCTCTTGTTTTACTGAAAACAGGAGCAGTCAAAGAGTCTCAAAACTTAATATACCAAATTCTTGGAATTACTCCGCAGAAAGACGAAGCAACTAATACGATGGTTATTACTATCGAAGATCTCTTGACTAGCAAATTTCTCACGGAAGGACGCGCAGATGTTATCGCCAATCTCGGTCACATATTTAACGAGTCGTGGAAATATTCTCGCAGTTGTCGAGATCTGGAAATATCGCGGGAGTTGTACCTTGCTTCCTTCAAAAAAGAGAAGAAGACGCGGACAGGCATGCACGCAGCGTGGCTTTCCTGGGTGACCGGAGAAGACGCTCAGGCTAAGCAGATGGCAGCAGAAGTTCTGAAATTATTACCTCCTTTCGGGCTCGAAGCATCATTTAATGAGCTGATAGATTTGGCTGAAGCTCAGTTGTTGCTTGGACGCGAGGACGATGCTTGCAAACTTTATGGCGAAGCAATGAAGCAAAGTGCCAGCGAAAGTTATATTTCGATAGTAACTGCTCGACAACAGTTGTATTTTCTGAGAGACGCTGGTCTTAAGGTCCCCAATAAAACATTTGAAATTCTGAGTCCTCCAACGATTGTTGTGTTTACGGGACATGCGATAGATCACCCTAGCTTCCAGGTATCGCTATTTCCACAGGAAATTGAGGCCGATGTCAAACGTATTATTACGGAAAAATTACAATCCATTAATGCAAAGATAGGATATAGTTCGGCGTCCTGTGGCGCTGATATCATATTCATGGAGGCGCTTCAGAGCCTGGGTGGAGAGGTCAACATTATTTTGCCCTTTGCTATTTCCGATTTCATTGAAACAAATGTGAGGCACGCTGGGCCTCGCTGGGAAAAAAGATTTCAGCGAGTTCTCGAAAGTGCTCATTCTGTCAGCTTTGCCTGTGAAGACCGCTACCTTGGGCATGACATGCTATACAGGTTCGCGAATCACGTCATGCACGGCAGCGCCGTTATGCGAGGAAAATTTCTGACCACAGAGCCTCATTTAATGGCTGTTTGGCATTCCAGAACTGATGCGATTCCCGGAGGTCCAGCAGATTTTATCGATAGATGGACAAATATTAGTACGCTTCACCTGATAGATCTGGACGAATTGGGCGATAACGGCGGAAATGTCGATAAAATCGACCTTTCTCTTGTTCAACCTCAAAAATTTTCATTAACTTTTGATCCATTTATATCAAAAACGCCTGAACGCGTCATAAAGTCTATGATGTTTTCTGATTTATCAGGCTATAGTAAGCTACAAGACGAGCATATTCCGTCTTTCCTGGACTTTTTAGAAAAACTTAACGCGGCCATAGATAAAATTGGTGTTTCACTGGAATCGCTAAATACTTGGGGAGATGCTGTGTTTGCTGTTGCAGACAGCTCCATGAAAATAGCTGATTTTGGACTCAGATATTGCGACATTATTGAAAATCTCGGGCTAAAATATCCGGAGTTTCCATTTCCAATTCGGGCAAGGATATCGTTGCATTCTGGGCCAGTGTTCATTGCGCAGGATCCATTCATCAAGAAAACAAATTTCTATGGCGGACACATTAACAGAGCGGCAAGACTCGAGCCCGTCACAGCAGTTGGACAGGTATACGCAACGCAACAATTTGTGTCACTTTTATACGGAGAAACAAACGATGAACGCAATGAATTTGAGCAAAAAGGACTCAAATATTACGAAAGATACTCCACAGAATATGTAGGTGTAATTTCTCTAGCCAAAAGCTTTGGACAGCAGGAGGTTTATAATCTACGCTGGAGATAAACGTAAAAAATTAATGTTTTCTTTATCACATGTCTGGTCCTTTTTAATCTGAAATTTCAAAGAGAAACAAATGTTCGTTACTTTATTGAGCGCTTCTAACTTACAGATGTCCAGCAGTTGCCTATATTATTCTAGTTGAAATTTTCACAAATTTGTAAAAAAACTCGCATATTGTACTTTTTTTACAAAATATAAAATGTTTTTTGATATAAATGATCTGTAGTTGTTGCAAATTACCTGGAGCTAACTTATGATTTTGAAATTATTTCCACGATTCTATGATACAATTTGTATTTTGGATTACCGTAACATAAAGACGATTGCTGTAATATGCATGTTATTGACTATATCAGTAACCTTTTGCTTTACCAATAACTTTTCGAATGTTGAAATTATCGATATAGATATTCCTGACGAAAAAGAGGATGCTACACTTCTCGATAGAACGAAACTTTATGTTGAAATGTCTGAAAGTGAAACAAAATTTCTCAGTTATTTGATAAGAAGATATAAACCAAAAAAAATAGTTGAGATCGGAGTCTCCTCCGGAGGAAGTTCTGTGGTAATATTGAACGCAATAAAAGATATATACGGCGCGAAGTTGTATTCTATAGATTTAAGTAAAAATGTATACAAATGCCCATCAAAACCCGTTGGTTTTGTGGTGCATAAATATTTTTCGCATTTAATGAAAAATAATTGGAGATTGTATACAGGAAACATAACTGCAAAATTTATGGATGAAATAGGAGGGGATATAGATTTTGTATTCATTGATACTGTGCATCGTAATCCTGGTGAAATTCTGGATTTTTTGCAAATTTTGCCATATTTAAAGGCAGGAGCAATAGTCGTTTTTCATGATACTTCATTCCACTTTTTGGAACGATCGGATTACA
Organism: Holosporaceae bacterium; assembly: GCA_031284365.1. Classification (GTDB taxonomy): domain Bacteria; phylum Pseudomonadota; class Alphaproteobacteria; order UBA3830; family UBA3830; genus JAIRMQ01. The sequence goes on along the minus strand of JAISZX010000061.1, from coordinate 42,262 downwards.
ATGGTGGGTGGACAAATTGTGCATTATTGAGCGTCATCAGAGGTCAAAAAATAATTCCACATAAAGATTTATTGAATGGGGTAGCGTTAACATTTCCGAATATTGGAGCGATAAAACTAGATGACCACCAGGAAAAATTTGCTTTTGATTACTTTAACATGCTTGTTTTGCCGTGGTATTATTTCCCAAATAAAGAGCAAATAAATCTTTTAAGAGATTTTTTTAAAAAGCACTATGATTCATTCTGTTCTGATATCTTTGAAAGAGCTGTAAGTAAACACAACCTGTATATGGAATATCCGAAAGAACCGAATGTTGTAGATCTCATCATGGTCTTGTGGAAAACAGCTAGTCGAATTGGTAGTCGAATTATTACTTTTTTGAAAAGCCAATCACAAAATTCATCCCAAACACAAGACGGAAAGCAAAAATGCACACCATAAAACTGTGTAATTAGTAAGGTGAACAAGTAAATCTTCTAAAGCATCTTGAGATAAAGTCATTTTTTGTGTAAGTTTCTATCGTTGCGGTCGTAGCTCAGCTGGATAGAGCACAGGATTCCTAATCCTGGGGTCGTAGGTTCAAATCCAACCGATCGCACCATTTTCCTACAGCCTCCTAACAGACCTCACATTTGAGCATGTCCTTAGTGCAGCCTGAATCTCTCCGATGTGGTTTACGCTTTTCACCTTCAAATCCACTAATAAGTCGAAAAATTCTGTGGAGCGATGCTCAACCTTAATGTTGGTTATGCTGGCGCCATTTTCGCTGATTACATTTGTAATAACAGCGAAGCTTTCTGTTTCATTTAGAATTACTATACGTAATCTAACGATAAACGCTGCATCAGCTTCATCCTCATGATTCCATTTTACTTTTATCATCACTGATTTGCATTCTTCGATGCATTCGCAGCTTGTAGCGTGTACCTCAATGCCTTTTTGTGGAACAAAAATACCAACTATTTTATCCCCTAAAATCGGAGTACAACACTCAGAAAAATGTACGGCAATTCCAGGAGTAAAATCTATTAAACATATATAATTATTGCTGACGTCCACTTGCTTTTCTGAACCAGAAACAGCAGAGCGAACTATACCAAGCGGAATAACTCCTTTTCCAACATCACAGTAAAATTCTGCCAAAGAACTACAGGAGAATTTTTTTAATTCAATTAAATCTTCACTAAATCCACCATATATTTCATTAAAAATATATTTAACTAATTGTAATCCAAGAGATGTAAATTCCGATTTCTCATGCGCTTTCATAAATTTTTTGATGCACGCCCTCGCTTTACCGGTAACAACAAACCTCTCCCATGAAGCTTCAGGCTGCTGGTACAGTGACGTAATGATCTCAACCTGATCTCCATTGCGAAGCACAGTTTTAAGTGGTGCAATTTTGCCATTAACTTTTGCTCCGATACATGTATTTCCTATGTCCGAGTGAATTTCGTAGGCGAAATCAACACTGGTAGCTCCACGCGGCAGTGTAATAAGATCACCATTCGGGGTAAAGCAAAAAACTTCGTTTTCAAATATCTCTAATTTCGAATTGTCCATAATTTCTTCTGGACTTCCGGAAGTCTGAAGAATGGTAAGTAAGCTTTTGATCCAGCTATAATTTTTTTGTTCATCTTTTTTTGCAATAAGTTCATCGTTCTTATACGACCAGTGAGCAGCAACGCCTTCATCGGCAACTCGATGCATTTCTTTTGTTCGAATTTGCACCTCTATTGCTTGTTTCAGAGGACCAATAACAGTTGTATGCAGCGAACGATAACCATTTAATTTTGGAATGCTTATATAATCTTTAAACCTACCAGGCATAATCTGATAATTTATATGAATCACTCCGAGCGACAGATAGCACTGCTGAACAGTATCAACTATTACGCGAAACGCAACTATATCGTTTATCTGCTCAAGAGAAACGTTCCGCTGTCGCATTTTCCTCCATATTGAATAGACCTTCTTTTCTCTACCACTTATTTCTGCATTAATTTCTGCGTCATTAAAAACTTTTTTCATCTCCAAAATCGTGTTTTGTACAAAGTTATGATCCTTATTGCGTATCTGATCAAGACGCAGCGAAATTGTACTGTATTCGTGTGGATGAAGATTATAAAATGCAAGATCTTCCATTTCGTCTTTTATGATGCTCATACCTATGCGTTCCGCCAACGGAGCGTAGACCTCTAGAGTTTCAAGTGAGATTCTTTTTCTTTTTTCTATGGATGTAACGTAACTTAGCGTACGCATATTGTTGAGTCTGTCAACAAGCTTCACAATAAGCACTCGTATATCCTTGGACATAGCAAGTAAAAATTTTCGAAAATTTTCCGCCTGATGCGCCTTTGAAGATGTGTAATTAATTTTCGATAACTTAGTAACTCCTTCTACTAGAAAGGCAATTTCTGCTCCGAAAATTTCTTCTAATTCCTTGTAATTTACATTGGTATCCTCTATGACATCGTGCAGTAAACCAGTGACAACGGTTTGCACATCCAACTTCAATTCAGCCAAAAATTTTGCAACCTCTGCTGGATGATAAAAGTAAGGAGCACCAGACGCTCTTTTTTGAACGCCATGAGCCTCCATTGCAAAAACATAAGCCTTTCGAACTAAGTCACCATTCGCGCTAGGATCATATTCTTTTACAAGGCCAATCAACTCAGATGAAGTAATCAAACATCACCTAAAAAATAAAATTTCATACAAATGCATATATTGCATTTATCATATACTTCTCGTGACGGAGATTCTGAAAGCCATCCTCTCTGGTTTTGCTTCATACTTCCATGTAGTGCCAGTAAGATACTTGTTATCGTCTTTGTTCGTTATTGAAAAACGATAATCAGCACGAACGTTCCAAATGTGATTTATTTTCTTTTCAGCTCCAAATCCGATTGTTGGATAAAAAGATCCAAACGATCCCTCCGAATAGTAAGAACCACGATTTAAAAGCGCTCTCCCAAGAACTCTTGAAAAACCAAAAGTTGTATAAACCAAACATCCATGCTGCGGGTAAAGATACCCGAACCTAACATCCATATTGAGCCCAACGGTCGAGTTATGAAAAATTCCCACTCGTTTGTTTTCAGAATAACTACGACCACCGCATGCCCTCTTGAAAAAATCCATCTCAATTCCGGCGTAGTATCTTTTGTAAAAAGCAGATCCAAAACCGCAAATTAACGAAATATCAAACTGGCTGCGATTACTACTGAGATTCTCCTCAGAAACATTTACAGCTTTAGCTTTCAGTTCATGGGATATTTTAGACAAGCCGACGCCGAGTCCATAGTAAGCTCCGCTGATATTTTTCTCAGGATCAGCCAGCTGCAGAAACTCATCCAATGTTTCTAGTTTGCCGTCAACTGATCCAGCATCTTCGCCGAAAACGAACACGAACGAGAAAACAGAAAGCACCAGCACTTTTTTCATACAAAACACTCCATTCCCCAAAAACCGACGACATAAAAACCAGTGACTACGAAAAACAACCACTAACTTCTACAACTCAATTTACTGCATCCTTCAGATTCTTTCCAGCCTTAAAACGAACAGACTTTCCCGGAGGAATGCTGATAGGCGCACCAGTCTTGAAATCTCTTCCACTTCTGCCGGCCGTGTCTTTTACAAAAAAACTTCCAAACCCAACAATAGAAACGTCATCTCTTTTTTTTAATGCTTTTTGCGTAACGGCAATGAAAGAATTGATGACTCTTTCGGTATCAGTTTTTGTCAACCCGCTATCTCCTGATACAGCATCAATTAACTCAGATTTGTTCATAGTACACTCCACTATCTTATACACTTCCGGAGTGTGAAACGTTTTTACTGAAAAAGCAAGTTCATATATCAAAATAATTGATTCCTATTGCTTTTTTTACCTCGAAAAGCGTGTTTTGAGCAACACTATTTGCCTTTTTTGTACCTTCAAAACAGATTTCCAGTAAATATTTTTTAGACAAAGCTTCTCTTTTCTCGCGTATTGGCTGTATTTTTTTTTGCAAGACATCGTTTAAGAGCGCTTTTAGAACCATATCTCCAAGTCCTCCGCGTTGATATCGCTCTTTTAGTGATGATATCTCATCTTTTTCTTCGTAAAAAGCATCCAAGTACGCAAATACAACATTACCTTCTACTTTTCCAGAATCTGATACTTTTGTGTGGCCAGGATCTGTAAACATGGAGTAGACTTTTTCCTTGATGATTTTCGACGAGTCGCTCAGAAAAATCGCATTATTCAAAGACTTGCTTGCTTTCGCCTTTCCATCTATGCCAACTAAACGCCCTACGTTGCTTAGGTACGCCTTCGATTCTTTTAAGCAATCAGTATTGTAAAGCCTATTAAAACGCCGAACAATTTCGTTTGATAATTCAATCATTGGTAATTGATCCTCACCAACTGGAATTAACTCAGCCTTAAACGCAGTGATATCAGATACTTGACTTACCGGGTAGCAGAAAAAACCAACCGGAACTGACTCTCCGAAGTTTTTTTGGGCTATCTCATTTTTTACAGTTGGATTTCTCTCCAACCTTGAAATAGACGTTAAATTCATGTAATACGCAGTTAATTCCGGAATGGCAGGAATCTGCGACTGAATAAATATTGTTGTCAATTGTGGATCTATACCAACTGCAATATAATCGGCAACCACTTCCAAAACATTATCTATCACCTTCTGAGGATTACCAAAATAATCAGTAAGAGCTTGAACATCAGCTATCATCACATACTGATCGTAGCAATGCTGCAACTCTACTCTGCTTTGTAAGGAACCAACCAAATGCCCCAAATGAAGATTGCCGGTCGGACGATCTCCAGTAAGTACAACTTTTTTCATACTGATCCACCACAACAATAACTGTGTACAATATACATACACTATAGTAGTCGTCAAGCAAATTTTTAAACCTTTTCTTACCAGTCGTTTAGTAAAATATTACAGAAAATTATGTCCGGAGAGATATTTTGGTTAACTGCATTGGAGAAACACTATTTAACAGAGGATTAATGACTAAAGAACAAATCCTTATCGTTGCAAAATCACAGAAGAAGTCAGACTTACTTTTTGGACAATTGGCAGTAACTCTCGGTTTTTTAAAAGAAAATGATCTGCTGAAAATTCTATCAGAATTGTACTCAATTAAAATCGTTAGTCTTGAATTTTTATATGTAGATAAAAAAACGCTAACATCTATTCCGTACAATATAGCAGCAAAACATTTGGTTATCCCATTTTTGATCAACGACAAATGCGCAAAAATCGCAATCGCCGATCCAGGAGATTTACGTGCAATTGACGCCATTAGTTCATCTCTCAGAGAGAAAAAAATAGAATTTTTTATTGCAAAAGAAACGGAAATTTTGAGATTTCTAGAAATAATGAAATGCGACGCAGAATTAATTGATAAAGATCCATTGCTTCTGTTAAATAAAATAATTTTTGAAGCCATGGAATCCAAGGCGAGCGATATTCATTTTGAACCATCAGAAAATTTTGTTCGCGTTCGCATAAGAGTGGACGGCATTCTATATGTCTTAAAAAACATAGATTTAGATTCTTGGATGCGCATGAAATCGAAGCTGAAATTAATTTCCAATCTTAACATAACGGAGAATCGTCGACCTCAGAGCGGACATACGCGCATTCACTTGGCAGGAAGAATAATCGACCTGAGAATTTCTACACATCCGAGTATTTTTGGAGAGAATTTCGTTGTGCGAATCTTTGATTTATCAAATGGCATTAAGTCATTGATTGAGCTAGGTTTCTCCCGTGATGATTTTTTGTGGCTTAAGAAGGTTATATCTTTTCCCAGTGGAATATTTTTGATAGTTGGACCAACCGGATCCGGTAAAACAACTACGTTATATTCCCTATTAAAGGAAATAAATTCTGCATCGATCAATATAATGACTCTGGAAGATCCTGTTGAATATCAAATTGATGGCATAAAACAACTTGACTTGCGAGAAGAAGGAATTTTATCTTTTGCAGATGGTGTTCGATCAATTCTGCGACAGGACCCTGATGTTATGCTAGTCGGGGAAATTAGAGACGAAGCGACAGCGGCAACTGCTATTCGCGCATCACTTACTGGACGACTCGTGCTCGCCACTCTGCACGCAGCTACACCAATCGAAGGAATTCGAAGATTGTTGGATTTAGGACTAAAATTATCTGATTTTTTACCAAGTCTCATCGGAATTTTTTCACAACGTCTTGCTCGACGTCTAACAAACTGCGAATATCACGGTAGATTTCCGATAACTGAGTACATTTATTTTTCTGAAGAGTTAAAAAAAAACATTCTCGGGTGCGAAGATATCAGCGTATGCAAACTTGATAAAACTTTTCAAAAATCTTCAAGGGAAGCTGTCGATTTTCATCTCACAGATTTGAACGAAATAGCGAGAGTTTTTGGCAATGCCGATATATAAATATAAAGTGCTGACTAAGAATGGCAAAAAAAAAGATGGTGCAATTTTGGCCGATAATTTTAAGTGCGTTTATGACATTCTTCACAAGAAACATTGTCATCCAATTGAAATAAAAAGAATATATTTTGCTTCGCAAAAAGTTGCACTTGAAGATTTACTAACATTTTTTATGCATATAAATTTTCAGTTGAAATGTGGAGTGAATATTAACGACGCCATCGATTCTTTTTCCGATTTTCATGGAAACAAAACTTTAAATGCAACTCTTTTGGATATTTCTAATTCTTTGAAAGAAGGAGAAAGCATTGGTGAGGCGTTTCAAAAAAGTCATTTTATTTTTGATGAAGTTATTGTTGGAATGTTGAAATCAGCGGAAAATACCGGAAACACAATAGAAGTAATTTCAAACATTTTAAGTTTTTTAAAATTACAAATGGATTGGAAAAATAATGTAAAGCGAGCAATTATATATCCAATTTTTATTATGGTAGTCGCGCTTCTTGTTCTCGTTTTGAGTATAGTATTTTTGGGGCCTCAGGTTACGTCATTGGTTCAAAATTGCGATGGTGGAGAAATTCCACAACTCACTCAATTCGCGATAAATGTACTTCCAAAAATTTCTGAATTCATGATTTTTCCGTTGATGTTAATTGCGTTTTTTTTACCAACCAAAAAAGGCAAAAAAATTTTAGCGCAAGTAATGTTAAAAATTCCAAAAATCAGTCAGTTAATCATAAAAATTTCCATGTGGCAGTTCTGCAAAATTTTAAGTATAGCTCTTAACGCAAAATTGGACTTCATTCCAGCGTTGAACTTAGCTATCGAAACAATAAAATTAGATTCATTAAAAAGCGAATTGCAAAATATTCGCGATAATATAATTGATGGATACAAAATTGCGGAATCCTTCGCCCTCGGAAATTTGATTCCGCGAGATATTCTTCTCGCCATATACGTTGGAGAAGATGGAAACGATCTTCCTAGTAGCTTTCATCACATTAGTAAAAATCAATACAAAGAAATATTGTTTGAAATCAAGTCACTAGGGCAATTTATGAGTATTGGGCTGACGTTTTTTACTGGATTGATATTTGTTTTCATTTTATGCAGTTTGTTTTATCCGATTTACAATTATGTTGAAATGGCAGGTACATAAATGTATTTATTGGACACAAATGAAGTTGAGTTATCTCTGGAGCAGTTAATGAACTGTTCCTTATTTGACGCGTACAAAATTCTAAAATGCAAAAGAAAGACTTTTTCTGAACGTGAAAAAGCATTTTTGGTAAAAAAAGACAGAATATCTTTCTTTGAAAAATCAAATCATTACATCCAAAAAATTTTACTTCCGCAAAATTTAACCGCAAATGATGATATATTTTTAATGGAAAACGTTATTGCGGAATTTTGTGATAATATTAGTAAACTTAATGAAAAAGATTGGTGGTTATACGCCGCTTATCATGCAAGCGGAGCAAGAATTATAGCCGGAGTAGGAAGAGGAATAATATTGTCGAGATTTTTATCTGAAAATTCAAGCATGCAAAACGAAATTTCCAGAACCATAATGTATTTGCAAAGATTCGGAATGACAGAAAGTGTGAAATTTTTTTCTACATTGCAAAATCTAGAAATCAATTCAAAAGTTGTTATTGAGAAATATTACATCGAGAATTCAAATAACATGAGTAAAATTATTACTGATTTTCTGTTATCAAACAATCAAATAAAACCTATCTATGTTAACAAAAATTATATTAAAAAATTTTTAAATGAGAAATTTTTATATGCAGTTGTAGTTGCCATTTCTTTATCACTATTTTATATCGATAAAAGTATAGAAAATCAAAAAAATGACATTTCATTTCTCAAAAAAAGTGTGCGTGTGACAACTGATGATATCGTTTTAGAAATTAACAATGAAAATTTCTCCAATACAAAGCAATTTTTTGATAAAATAAAAAAATTACAAAATCCTTTGGAGCTATTTCGGAATGCTTCTGAGATATGTCGCAAACATCTTATTAATGTTGAGCAATTATCCTATGAAAATAAAATCAAAATAAAAACATCACTAAACAGATCACAGTTCGAAAAATTAAAAACGTGTGATGCTATTGAAATAGAAAGAAATTCAAATGATGAATATGAAGAGCTCGACTCAGATAAAAAAATTGGATCCAACATATGCATAAAATAAGAATATGTATTCCATTTTTTTTGATAACAATATTGAGTATTCTGTGTATCTCAAAAATATCGAATTTAATTGATCTTGAAAATCAAAAAGAGTGTCTCATCGAATCGAGAAATCAAATAAACAAACTTGTAAGAGAGATAAAAATTAATACACCTAAGCATTTAAAATCAAAAGAAAAACTCTTTTCTTCAAGTGACGATATGAAAAAATGCATAAAGGAAATCACAAAAGAACTGTGTTTGAAAAAGATATTGATTAAATGTGATTCCACTGGCACTGAAATAAAAATCCTGGCAAATCAAGAACAAAAAATTTACTATTTTATAGATAAATTGTTTTTTGAATTGCCTGGCTTGATATATTTTAAGTCAATAAAATTACTTATCACTGATAAAGGAGACGTAGCAGCTGTTATTCAATTTACGTCTACAATAATAAAAGAGCTCCCAAATATTTCTTCCATCAATGTCACAAATCGAAAATATGACCGTATTAATTTGTTTAAAAAAACAAAACAACACCAGTTGTTTTGTACAATTAGCGATTCTAAAGCTTACATAGATGATTCTTGGTTTAGTGTTGAAGATCATATTGATGACTATATCATAAAAACAATAAAACAAAATTTCATTGAAATACAAAAGGATACCGAACGCCAAATTTTCATAAAGCTTGGATCGACATGGTAAAAAAACCACGTAAAAATGCGATTTTTTTTGAGCAAATTAACACAAAAGCAATTTTTTTGTTATTTAATGATCGTGGGCACTATGGTGATTTGATAATGCGTATAGATATAATAGTTCCGAATTTTGATAACTCTTCAGAGGAAGTTGTCCTGTCTTCTTGGTATAAAAGTGTAGGCGAAAGAATTTCTAAAAATGAAATAGTAGCGGATGCTGAAACCATGTCTGTGGCATGCGGCATTACGTCGAGTTACGACTGTATATTAGTGAAGATCTTGGTGGAAGAAGGTGCTGTAATTCCGCAGGGAACAAAAATTGCTGTCATAGAAACGGATTTGAGCGCGGATATATCTGACGTTATACGAAGTGTAGAAATAATGGAAGCAAAAATTGTATCTGATGTTGTAGGATCTGAGATACAGAATGAAATTCATGAAGAAAATCAAATTTTCAATGATTTTACCAGCAAAGGGCACGGTCTTTCGGTTCCACTTGTTGAAACCTCAGTTGAAAAAAGTGTGAAAATTGAAGAAGAGATAATAGGTGAAGTTTATGTACATACAGAAGAAAAGTGCATGAATATCCTTAAAAATGCCGAAAATCAAGCCAGAGAAGAGTCTCATAAACTGAAAGAAAAGATCATTGAGGAAGCTCGAAGACTGGCTTTCATGCAAGCTGAAGAGCTTAAGTGCAAAATATTAAGAGAATATGAGGAAAAAGCAACTAGAGACGCCAGTGAAATGCACAAAAAAATTATTCAAGGCTCAATCCAAGAGGCAGAAAATACAAAATTAAAATTAATAGATGAGGCTCGAGAGCGCGCCCTGAAGGAAGCTGAAAATATTCGCTATGAAATCATCAGTAATGCGGAAAAAGAAGCTAAGTACAAAGCTGAAACAACAATAAAAGATGCCATCTCCAACGCAAAAGAGGAAGCGAAACAAGCTGCAGAATTGCTATCAAAAGAAATTATCGAGGAAGCTATAAATGAATCAAAAATGGAAGCGAAAGCGATAAAAAAAGATATCATTCATTCTGCACGTAAACATGCAGCAAAGGAATCAAAAACGATAGTAAAAGAAATCGTTAAAGATGCCAGAATGCGTTCACATGTTCACGCTGAAGAGTTAATTGAATCAACAACACGGTTAGCTTCCAACGAAGCAGAGTTACTAAAGGAAGAAATTCTCAAAATTGCAAATAATGAAATATGTGGAACGACTCATTCAATTCTGGAATCTGCCATTAATGAGATTAACAAAAAAATTGAGAATAACATTCGCGATGTAATGAATGACGGAAAAATTGAAGCATGCAATGAAATCCGTGAATCGGCAAGTTCAATGCTGCGCTCTATTATTGTACAAATTAATCAAGAAATGGGTAAAGATCTGCACGAAGTTGTTGATAATACGAGGAGAAATGCTTGTTCTGAAATTAGCGAATCGATGCACTCAGTGTTAAATTCGATTATTACAGAAATCAATCAAAAAATTGGACATGATATATACGAAATGGTTAGTGAAGTTAGAAAAATTGCCTGTGATAATGTTCGCGGAATGACTAATTTGACGCTAAAACGCGTTGTAGCTGAGATAAACGAAAAAATGGAGTGTGATGTACGTGAAGCCGTAGACGACGCTAGGAAAAATGCTTACAAAGAAATTAAGTCTTCCATCGAGAAAACTATTGGCAATGTTAAGGCTGATGTTATCGAAAAAATCGAAGAAACGACTGTGGAAATGGTACATTTTGCCGTAGTTGAAATTAACAAAAATATGTACGAAAGTGTTCACAGAACTGTTAATGTTTTAAAAAATGAGACATGCAAAAAACATGTCGCGGAGATAAACACTAGCACTGTGAATAGTGAGATAACAGATGTCACAAAGAATGAAACGACTGAACAATTTGGAAACTTTACTAAAGAAGAATCTGATTTGCACAATAAAGTTTTAAAAGAGAAGAATTGCGAAATTGAGGAACAAAATAGAATTGTAAAAAAATTGTTAAGTGTAGAGCAAGAAAGCAACACTCCGGAAGTATACGCAGATAATTGGAATAAACCTAAATTTTTTGAAACTCCGGGAGATTACAATGAGCCGATAGATTTTTTGCGACGTCGTATCTCAGAAAAAATGCGCGATTCCTACGACGCGTCAGTTATTTCAACTGTATCGAACGAAGTTAATATGGGTGCCATTCTAGCTTTGGAGAAAACTTTTGGCAATGCTTTTTCGAAAAAGCACAATACTAGACTTGGATTTACCCCATTTTTTATCTCGGCCAGCATTGCTGCGTTGAAGCAATACCGCATCTTTAATGCGCATATTCATAATGATGAAATCATATATAAAAATAATTTTGATATATCCATTATTACCTGCGGAAATGATGGTATAGCAGCACCAGTAATAAGGCACGCGGATGCGATGACAATTGCTGAAATCGAAGTGGCAATGATTCATTTGTCAAGACGAGCTATAGAAGGAACTTTATCAATAGAGGAAGCCTCCGGAGGAACTTTTACAGTTGTTAACGCTGGAATTTACGGCTCACTAATAGGAACAGATCTACTTACACCACCACAGGTCGCAACTTTAAGCGTTCATAAAATGCACAATCGACCAGTCGTTGCCGATGGCGGAATGGAAATCAGGCCAATGCTTTATATATCTTTATCGTATGATCACAGAATTTCTGATACCAGAAAAGCTTCGGAATTTCTGTCTAATATAAAAAATTATGTTGAGAATCCAGGATGGCAGATACTTGGGTTGCATGAATAACGCTTGCGCTGCAACTCTTTATGTAAACGCCAGACACTTAATTATAAGCAATTTCTCGGAAAATTGTCGAGGCACTCATGCCTATTTTTGCAGCAATTCCGCAAACAACATTCATACACGAGCACATTTTACACCAAAAATACTACGCCAAAAAAAAAGCAAAAAGTTGGTCAATTCTACAAAAAAACACTTACCATCCATCAGATCCTTTTTCAATCTGAAATTTCAGAAAGATGTTAATTGCTTTATTAATTTGTTATTAATCCAATTGGCGCGGAGCATCTTCCACCGATTACCATATTATGAAAAATATGTTAAAAAAGCGTTATTTTTTAAGGAATAAAAAATAATTTGAAAAATTAACAAAATTTTTACTATTTTGGTATAATGTGATAGTTGGTGGATAGTGTACCGCGCAGACTACGTCGACATTAAGTTCAGGGCTTTTTCCTAGAGACATGTGTATATATCTCGCCATTCACTTGTTAAAGCAAAGAATTAAGGATTGATTGCTCCTCTAGAAAAAACCTCTATATTGGCTAATGGTACGTCCATGTTAACAACCTGTTGATAACATGTTAACAAATTGTTAATAACTTACATTAATCCGAACAATTCCAATTTTTGTTCACTATTTATCCACAGGATACTAACAGTTTTGTTCTAGAAAATTTTGGAAACATCCACCTTGCGTTATCATTCATTAACAATTAGTTAGCGAGATTCTCTGGCAAATTAACAATTTGTTAACATATTTTTGATATCAACATATACATCAAAAAATCATTTCATTATAAGTATTGAATATATTTATATCGTTATATATATTGATAGCGACGGGGTGTGGCGCAGTCCGGTAGCGCGCTTGCTTTGGGAGCAAGATGTCGGAGGTTCGAATCCTCTCGCCCCGACCATTAAGAATCAAAGTAATAAGCTTACATGCACACGAAACTATTTTTTTTCAACGAACAACATATTTTTATTGAAAAGTTACAAAAAAACGTAGTAGAATAGCACGTTAGTTTGCGTATCGTTTTCATAGAAAGTCCGCTGGACGACATCCCGGCTTTATATCTTGGACGGTACTAATTTATTGAATTTGGACGTACTTTTTAGGTTCGTCCAGTAATGTGCTGGTAATTAAAATTGGAGAAGAAAGATGTCGATAGAAAACAAAAAGGAAATAATAGACAGGTTCGCTATTCACGAAGGAGATACTGGATCTCCGGAAGTGCAAGTGGCTGTTCTTACTGCGAGAATCAATGCGTTGGGTGAGCACATGAATTCTCACACAAAAGATTTTCACTCGAGACGCGGTTTGTTGGCGATCGTTAGCAGGAGAAGAAAGCTTTTGGACTATTTAAAACGAACCAATGAATCAAGATACACAAAGCTAATTAAAGACCTATCTTTGAGAAGATAACAACAGAGGAATAGTAAATGGTGTTTAGTAAAAAAATCGAATGGGGCGGTAGGCCTCTAATCATTGAAACTGGACGTTTCGCAAATCAAGCTACTGGAGCCGTCACCGTAAAATACGGTGATACCATCGTTCTGTGTACAGTCGTAGCTGACACGAAACCTAGCGCAACAGATGATTTTTTCCCACTTACTGTGAATTACGTTGAAAAAGCGTACGCTGCTGGAAAGATCCCTGGTGGTTTTGTAAAAAGGGAAGGACGTCCTTCAGAGAGAGAAACATTAGTTTCACGTCTCATAGATAGACCAATTCGTCCTCTGTTCCATGAAAATTTCAAGAATGAAACTCAAATCATTTGCACAGTTTTAAGTTTTGATGGAGAAAATGACACAGACGTTATATCAATAATTGGCGCATCAGCTGCTCTTGCGATCTCTGGCCTTCCGTTTCTCTGTCCAATTGCCGCGGCAAGAATAGGATATGAAAACGGTCAATTTATTCTAAATCCAAAGATTGGATATGAATCCGATCTGGATCTTGTGATTGCTGGTTCAAAGAATGGTGTTTTAATGGTTGAATCTGGTGCAAGAGAATTATCGGAAGCAGATATGCTGTCCGCTCTTAAATTTGGCCATGAATCGTTTCAACCAATTATAGACGCAATAACACAATTAACTGAAAAATGCGGAAATAAGAAGTTCGAGCTACAAAATACGGAAACGAATGTATTGCGTCTTGTTGATGAAATACTTAAAAATTTCATAAAAGATATAGATGAAGCATATGGAAAACCGAGTAAACACGATAGAAACGAATCCATAGCAGTTCTGTCTAAAAAAGTCGTAGAACATTTTACAATTTCCGAAGATGTTACTGAAAATACAATTTTAGAAGCATTTATGGAAGCTCGTTCACGCTTTATAAGAAATAATATTCTCACAACTGGAAGACGCATTGACAATCGAGGAACAAATGACATAAGAAATATTAGCATAGATACGTCTGTTCTACCGAAAGTGCATGGATCAGCTGTATTTCAACGTGGTGAGACACAAGCTCTCGTGATTGCGACGTTAGGTACAGCACAGAATGAACAATTGGTTGATTCTCTTGCCGGAGAATACAAAGAAAGATTTATGCTGCATTACAATTTTCCACCATTTTCAGTTGGAGAAATTGGTCGTCTCGGATCTCCTGGAAGACGCGAAGTAGGTCATGGCAAATTGGCATGGCGAGCTCTAAATCCGGTAATTCCACACCGCGATAAATTCCCGTACTCCATACGTGTTGTATCTGAGGTTCTTTCATGCAATGGATCGTCGTCAATGGCAACAGTGTGCGGTGCTTCTCTAGCTTTGATGGATGCTGGGGTTCCACTGAAAAATGCAGTTGCTGGCATTGCCATGGGGCTAATCATAGACGATAGTGGAAGGTATGAAATTCTCAGTGATATCATGGGAGAGGAGGATCACCTTGGCGACATGGATTTTAAGGTTGCAGGCACAAAAAATGGTATTACCGCTTTGCAAATGGACATTAAAGTAACGAGTGTTACTTTCGAGATTATGGAAAAAGCAATGAGTCAAGCAAAAATTGGACGAATGCATATTCTAAGTGAAATGTCAAAAGAGTTAAAATCTCATAGATCTGAGCTTAACGAGAACGCGCCAAAAATGACTACAATTTCGATTCCAAAGGATAAGATACGTGACGTTATTGGGTCGGGAGGAAAGGTAATTCGTGAAATTATAGAGCGCACTGGTGCAAAAATTGACATTGACGACGACGGAAATGTCGCAGTTTCTGCATCCAATTCCACGTCACTTGATGACGCTTTAGATATGATCAAGGAAATAGCTTTTGATCCAGTTATTGGTACAGTGTATACTGGAAAGGTCGTTAAAATAATGGATTTTGGAGCCTTCGTAAACTTCTACGGATCAAAAGAAGGACTTGTTCACATAAGTGAAATGTCTGATTCTAGAGTAGAAAAAGTCACAGATTTCATAAATGAAGGCGACAAAGTAAACGTTAAGTTTCTTGGATATGATAACAAATATCGTGCAAAACTAACAATGAAGTTTAAATGAATCAGAAAATTTATGTAATACTATCTTACGCACTTGTGCCGAACTGGCTCAGCTGGTAGAGCAACTGATTTGTAATCAGTAGGTCGGGGGTTCGAGTCCCTTTTGTGGCACCATTGTTTTCAAAGATTTCTGAGTAGGGGTGGAAATGGTGGCTTTTACCTGTAAACACATTCTAAACAGTTTGATAATAGAATTGGAAAGGGTTTTATCTAATAGAATCAAGAAGTTGACCAAAATTGTTCCAAATTCTCTAGGTATAGGCCTGCTTTTGAAAAGCCACTAGGGGGACGGTTTTGCAGTCTCTGTCCCCCTGAAAAAGGATAGCGATTATAAACTATAGGTTACAAAAAAGCTAGCGACAATTGATCTGTAGTTTTTGGTAAATTGGTAATCACCTTTAAGATTTATGGATAAATTGTTAGTCACCCTATAACTAAAGCCTAAAGCCGCAGAACCTAGCAATTTATCGAAAGTCATTCCAACAACCCTGAATTTATAGTCAGGATAATCTATAAAATTAGCTATAACCTCTGGTTTGGATGCTGATATTAGATATTTAGCTCCTAACTCAATAAATGGTCTAAGCTTATATGAATCTAACGTTAGATTCAGATTAAGGCTACTAAAAAATAGATGATAATTGTTGCCATAAATTGCTAAATCTAAATTTCTTTCATTTTTTCCAACAAATTTATTGTGACTCAGCAGAGAACCTTGTAGTACCCCGGAAGGAATGAAAATTAGATTATTTTTAATTCTAAACTCTTTTTCTAGAATTGCAGCCACATCAAATACACTGGTAGAAAAACTAGTTTCTGCCATCATAGCTGATTTTTCTGTGTTTATAGCCAAATTATAGCTATTTTTTCCATAAGATAGATTTAAGATTAAATTAAATTTGTTACCAATCTCACTTGACAGCTGTAGGGCTACGGTTTTTTCATTGGCTCTAGCTTTGTTGCCATAGTACTCTCTGAAGAAATGGTTACCTAGATTAAATTGTAGTCCCAGAAGAATATCTCTGCTAGCAATTAAATTCTCGAAGCTGTGGCCATAGGTTATTAGAATACCTGGAGTACTTTCAGTTAATTTATTGGATATTTTGCTATTGCCATAGTTTGGTTCCAAAACCACAGTATCTAGGGAAATATCCTTACTGATCTTTGCTCGGCAGGTAGATAGAAGATTATTGCTGATGATATTTGCTACAAATTGAGTGAAAATATTATAATTTTGTTGATTGCCAGGCAAATTGGTTGCAAAAGATACTGTTTCATCCGGAGATTTATCTTTAAATGGTATCGCTATTTCTTCATGTTTTTCCTTTTTTTCTTCATCTTCTGTTTTTATAATTTCTTCCATTTCTTCTACCGTATCTTTTTTTTCTTCCACTATACCCTCTTCTGTTATTTTTTCCTCTTCCTCTTTCTCTTCTTTTTTTGTTATTGTCATATCTTTTTCTTTTACTGTCTCTTCTTCTTCTTCATTTTTCTCGTCTTCTTCTTTTATATTTATTTTTTCCTTGTTTCTCCCATTTTCATCTTCTTCTATTCTCCTCACTATTTCTTTCTCTTCCTTTCTTCTTTCTTCCTCTACTCTTACTATTTCTTCCTCTTCCTTTCTCTTTTCCTCTTCTCTCCTTTTTCTTTCTTCCTCTTCTTTTCTCCTTTCCTCTTCCTTTCTCCTTATTTCTTCCTCTTCTTTTCTCTTTTCCTCTTCCTTTCTCCTTATTTCTTCCTCTTCTTTTCTCCTTTCCTCTTCCTTTCTCCTTATTTCTTCCTCTTCTTTTCTCCTTTCCTCTTCCTTTATTTTTCTCTCTCTTTCTTCATCATCTATAACAGTAACGCTATAGACTTTATTATCATCACTGAGTTTTCCTTCAACTTTAAAATTGCCCAATAATTTTGGCTCAATTGTTATTTCACCACCAACGACAATGACATTTTTAGAAATCAAAATGTTGTAGACATTTCCTTCGTGTATAATGTCTTTACTATTGGTAAATATTTCTATGGTAGTTCCCTGATTTAGACTTATCGTATCTGCTTTAATTACATCGGACACTCTATTGTCAAATATTTCAAATTTAATTTTCCCAGAGTTTGTAAAACTAACTAGATTAAATTCTGTGGATACTGAACTCGCCAAATCTAGATTTCCTCTATTGACAAGATCGACGTTATTTATTGAACCTTCCTCTCTGATGCGGAACCAGCCGCTGCCTTTGTCTATAGTTACAACATTGTTATTTTTCGATCTGTCCCCACCTATTTTATCGTAGAGATCAATGTAGCTGTCATTCACTACAAAATTTAGCCGTGAATATTGTTCCAGATAGAAAGCGTTTTGTTCACTTCCGTTGCTTGATTCGTTTCCTTTGAATATTGTTTCACTAGAATTTTTCTGTACTATGGTAATTTTGGCTAGACTTTCGTCACTAAACCCCTTCATATGTATGGCTCCACTACTTTCTTGTGCTTTGGTGATATTATCGATCAAATTAAGGCCAGCATCGAATACTATCTCCGTACTATTTTCAATGTAGATCGCACTACCACCTTGGTAAGCTTGATTTCTTTCAAAAATTGCCTGTTCTTTAAAGATAGAACTCTCAAATTTGCCATTGTTAATTTGAAACCAGGTTGTTATATAGATGGCACCCCCTTTGTCATGGGAAACATTTTCGCTAAAACTTGTTTTACCGTTGAAGATAAAACGTGAACCTATAGCACAAATTGCTCCACCGTAACTTTCATTGGTTTTATTATCAATGAATCTGGTTTCTCCAGAGAAATTTAAAATATTTCTTTCATCGCTTTCTTTCTTTTCTGCTCCAAGGGAATAGATAGCGCCGCCTTTTCCTCTGGCAGAGTTTCCTTCAAAAGTTGCATTTTCATAAAAATTTGCATCTGAGTCACTAAAATAAATAGCACCTCCACCTATATAACCTTTATATTCCAAAATACTAGAATTTTTTCTTAAAAGAACTCCTTTTTTAAAATTTATAATATTTTTCTGGTATTTATTTCCAGAGGAAGCTACGGCTCCACCTGAGCCAAAGGATTGATTTTCTATGAAATATACTTCATTTTCAAAATTTAGATTTGAGTACCGCAGATAGACCGCACCACCTTCGCTCCCAAATGCTATTGGACCATCGTCTTCACTTTCATGCCCAACGTAATTTTTACTGAAAATAATTCTTTCATCGTCTTTTCCTCTGAAAATTAAGTTATTTTTAAATTCACGTCCCTCGACAGGCATCACTGGTCCCAGAGAAGCAATAGCACCACCAGCATAGTTTGATCTATTATTATTAAAAATTACATTTTCCAGTGTAATATCTGTTTGTCCTCCAATAACAATAGCTCCACCACCTTTCCTATAACTTGTTTCTTTATCTTTACTTTCTTCGTATATGTTGTTGCAACTATCAAACTCCAAATCTTTCAGAAGAATATTTGTTCGATCAAACTCCAAATCTTTCAGAAGAATATTTGTTCGATCAACGTCGGAATCACCAAATGTTAAAGAATGGTGTCCTATCCCCATTTGTTTTTCTCCATGAATCCGAATTCTTCCATTCTTTAAACTATCAGATGTATTCTTCTCTAAACTACCAGACATAACTACGTTACTATAGCTAATAGTCTTATTAGCATATAAATACGTATAGGTAGCTACTATTCCTTCCTGTTCGAGTTCTATGTTTTTAGTTATTTTTATATTCACCTTTGTTTTTCTAGCGGCCTGCCTCACTTGAGGAGTTTTTTGCTCTTCAAGAATTCTCTTTAGACTATTAAAATTGTCTATACTAACTTCTACGGTGCCAAAGGCTGTGAAACTTATTGATATTCCGAATAATAGGAAAAGGACAAGCATGCTTGCTAGTTTACAATTCATTTTTCCTGATTCTGTAGCGGTCATAGTAACTCTTACTAATTATTATTAGGAATATGGGTATTGTAACACATTTTATTAAATTGTAAAGAATTATTTTTTCGAATGCAAACTTGTACGACTCGGCTCTAGAATAACCACAGCCATCGCACTAGTATTGAAATGGCTTATGGATACAGCTATATCAAATCCCTCTATGGTATATCCTTGGCAAATTTTTGTCTTTTACAACTTCTATGTCTCTGCAGGTGATACCGCCAAATCCGTAGCGGGATAGAGCTTTCACCACTGCCTCCTTGGTACAAAATCTGGCGGCGAAGTGGCGTTCGGAACATAATTTTGAACAGCAATAGTTCTGCTCCGCCTGGGTAAAAATCTTATCTAGCAGAGATGCAGAAGCATTGCGGAATCGCTCAACCTCCTCTATGTCACAGCCTAGAAAACTCATAGAATCAACAATCCCGCATAGAGAGTAAAGCTGCTCCAGCAGCATGTCCTCTCTAACTTTGGATTGATCAAAGTCAAAATCTTCGGTTCCAATATTTCTGATCTTTTGAAGGATTTTCTCTCTGTTCATTTATCTCTTACCATATAACTAGAAGAATGTGGGAACACCTAAGACCGCTATGATTAATAATCAACATTTTTTACCATCACCACTGGCCACATCGACACCACCCCTCGGACATCCCTGCTGAACCTATTCGCTGGCAGCTAGATCTAACTAACGGCAAGCTAATGGCAAAAAAAATCGGTAAAAATCCGCAAATACTTCATGTGGCTAGCAAAGATATTATTTTTTTTCTTCGAATTCTCCATCTATGGAGCCATCGTTGTTTGTATCGGCAGCGTCACCGCCAGTTTCTCCGCCCTGCTGCTGGCTCTGTTGCTGATATATTTTTTCTCCAAACTTCATAGAGGCGTTGGACAACCTCTCACTAGCACTTTTTATTGCCTCTACACTATCACCCTCCATTGCTTTCCTAGTTGCCTCAACCTCGGTGCTAATGTTGCTTCTCTCCTCTTCAGTTAGTCTATCGCCGTGTTCAGCCATGGATTTTTCTATGGAATAGATCAGGGAGTCGGCATGATTTTTTGCATCGGCCAATTCTTTTTTAGCCCTATCGCTGACAGCATTAAGTTCAGCATCTTTCATCATTTTTTCGATTTCAGCCTCGCTGAGACCGCCTGAAGACTGTATGGTAATATGCTGTTTCTTGTTTGTGCCCTTATCCATGGCAGAAACGTTAACAACTCCATTGGCATCTATGTCAAAGGTGACCTCTATCTGTGGTATACCCCGTGGTGCCGGTGGAATCCCATCCAGTGTGAACTCTCCCAGCAGTTTATTATAGACGGCTATATCCCTTTCTCCCTGAAAGACTTTTATGGTAACCGCCGGTTGGTTATTTTCAGCCGTGGAAAATACTTGGCTTTTCTTCGTTGGAATCGTAGTATTTCTATCAATCAGTCTGGTAAATACTCCCCCCATGGTCTCTATGCCAAGAGACAGCGGTGTAACATCCAACAGCAATACATCCTTAACGTCACCATGAAGAACACCTCCCTGAATCGCAGCTCCAACCGCCACAACTTCATCGGGATTCACTCCTCTGTGGGGTTCTTTTCCAAAAAATTCCCGGACAACCTCCTGGACCTTTGGCATTCTTGTCATTCCACCGACCAGCACAACCTCATTTATCTCCGATGGTTTTATGCCGGCATCGGCTAGTGCTTTTCTGCACGGCTCCATAGTTCTATCTATCAGATCTCCCGTTAATTGCTCTAACTTTGCCCTGGTAAGTTTGACATTCATATGTTTTGGACCAGTGGCATCGGCCGTTATGTAAGGCAAATTAATTTCCGTCTCCGTTGTGGTGGACAGCTCTTTCTTAGCATTCTCGGCGGCCTCCTTCAATCTCTGCACGGCCAACTTATCCTTCGTCAGATCTATTCCTTCGGTCGCTCTGAAATTATCGATGAGAAACTTCTGTATCCTTGCGTCGAAGTCTTCACCTCCTAAAAAGGTGTCTCCATTCGTAGCTTTAACCTCAAAAACCCCATCACCAATATCTAACACCGAAACATCAAAGGTACCACCACCAAGGTCATATACCACTATGGTCCTATTACCCTTCTTATCTAGCCCATAGGCCAGGGCAGCAGCCGTCGGTTCGTTTATAATCCTTTTGACATCCAGGCCAGCTATCTTTCCCGCATCCTTAGTTGCCTGCCTCTGTGAATCGTTAAAGTACGCCGGAACCGTAATAACCGCTTCCGTAACTTTTTCTCCCAGATAGGCCTCGGCAGTCTCCTTCATCTTCTGCAGCACTAATGCACTAACCTGGCTTGGTGAATATTTTTCTCCCCTAGTCTCAACCCAGGCATCGCCATTGCCCGCCGCACATATCTTGTAAGACACCTTAGTCAGACTATCCTGAACAACTTTCTCGCTGAATCTTCTTCCAATCAATCTTTTTACAGAATAAATTGTATTTTCAGCATTAGTGACAGCCTGTCTCTTGGCAGAATCTCCAACTATCTTACTGCCATCCTTAACAAAAGCTACAACGGACGGAGTAGTTCTTACCCCTTCAGAATTCTCTATGACTTTTGTATTTTTTCCTTCCATAACAGCAACACAGGAATTCGTCGTTCCCAGATCTATTCCAATGATTTTACCCACTAAATCTCCTATCGAATTTTCTTCAAAAGATAGTTTCTATATAGGTATCGCCTCATTGCATTACAAGTATTGCCCTTTGGATGTATATAGCTCCGTCCAGTTTCTAACTAGAAATCCATTCATTTAGAATTCAAAATTATATCTATAGAAACCTATTATTTTCTCTTTCCAGTAGGAATTGAGTTGATGTTCCACAACCGATCTAGCCTCCAGACAGCAGTGAATGATACCCAAATCACTAGCTATAGCTATATGTTCAAGACCATTGGGAAAATTAAAATAAATCAGATCACCAATTCCTGTGCTGGTTGCAGACATTTTTAGAAAATAGCTATCCAGAAATTCTCTCATCTCTCCGCGATTTGGATATTTTGAGTACGTCAGATAATCGTAGCTGGCTATATTTCTACCGTTGAAAGAGGCTCCTATATCCTCACCAACTTTTATAACTAGACCTATGCAGTCAATCCCACCAGCATTGCCAGAATTTTTTCTAACCCTGGCGGCGAAATGAAATCTTGTGCCAATCCATTTTCTAGCTACCACGAGTACTTCACTGGAACCAATCTTTTCCGACATCTAGTAGAATTTGTACACCTTAGTAGTTCTTGGTAAATTGGGTTCGCCCCTAAAATTTACAGCATTTCCAAATTTTTCTATACAGCTACTAAATTTCTTATCGCAGCCGGTCACCAGTGTAAACTGATCTCCCACCCCCATGGCACTTGGAGGTGGTACATTTAGAACTATATTACCAAGATACGACTGTTTGACCTCAATGGAAATGCTAACATTTTTACCTTCTGTGAAAGTAACAAATCCATATCTAAAATAGTCCCTGTCTTTGTCTTTTATGGCACTAACTTCGCTGTGAAATTCGCTATCTCCGGTCACACTGGCTATTTCACCGTGATGGCTATAGCTTTGGATAGTCAAACCACACTTTCTATCACAAAACTTGGCTCTGCACAGAGGAGAATAGACGCTGCCCATCGTTTTCTCGAGAACACTCATAATTCCAGCTACACTGAAATAAACTCTTTCCCCGGAAATTTCCACAGAATCCACGAAACCACTAACTATGCTGACACTACCGTATTCCAAATGCTCACAGTCAACCATAAATATGTCCACTCTAGCACTATCAAATTTACCCAGAAAAATCTCATTTTTCCTAATGCCAACGTTGTCAAATGCCGCTATGACACCGTAACTATTGCTGGTTATGTCTGAAAAGGCTCTAAGTTCGTCACCTTCCTCGAAATTACACTGAGGTTTGTAAACAATGTCCCCTATCTTTAACTCCGCATGGTACTCGGTGAAAGCCAGAGTATCACCATCTTTTGGTTTTATTTTAAAACAGCGAACCATATTCGTTGGAGAATCTGCCAATGATGTTTTTAAATTGCTACCTATATTTTTCACCGATTCGACCGAAATAAATTTGTTTTCCAAGTGAAATTCAATTCAGAAGAAAATGGAAGTACCGTAAATTATTTAGCGTACCACACTGGAAATTTTGAATATGCAACGCACGCGCCCCAGTTTTTGTTTTCTGAAAGATCCAGAGTATTTTTACAACCATACTTCACTGCCATGTACTTCTGTTTACTATTACTGCAGCTTAGTAACTATTATATCTATGATTTCACCTAGAACACTATTGTATTGTATACTTCTAAGATAGGCATTCTTGGAGATTCGCTCTACCGCTTCAGGATTACTCAGTAAAAAACTGATGGAGTTGAAAAGCGCATCGGCGCTATCATCTTCCAATATTGTGCAGCCATCCACTTTCTGCAATTCTTTGAACAGTAGAAAATTATTGTCGATGTACGGACCGGTTACTAAACAGCACCTGTGTTTTATGGATTCTGCCGGAGTATGGCCACCAATACCCTTTTTCATAGAGCCACCCATGAAAATTACTTTACAAAAATCAAAAAATGTACCCAGATCGCCATACCTATCATGTATGAAAAAGTCCATATCTTCCGCTATTACACCACCCTCGGTGGTCGTAATGCATTTCAAATCATCAGCAGCTAATAACTTTTTTACTCTAGGAATTCTATCCCCATGTCTAACAATGAGAAAAGTTATAAGATCAGGATAAATCTGCTTTAGTCTTTTGTGCACCTCCATCACAATTTCCTCCTCACCTCCGTGGGTACAATTTGCCATCCACCTATTTCTGTTTCCCACCTCTTTTAGAAATTTTTCATAGAGTACATTGTCCACACTACTTTTATCCACAAAGAATTTAATATTTCCCAAAAACTGAACGTTCTGTACTCCTAGATTAATGAATTTTTTGTAGTCATTTTTAGATTGGGCAAGACATATATCTATTTTTGAAAACATTTTTTCCCTTAGGCCACGGAATTTATACCAAAATCTGAATGATCTTCGAGATAATTTACCATTTAGCACTATTATAGAGCAATATTCTCTGGTCATAGTCAGAATATTTGGCCAAAATTCAGATTCTACATTGATTAACAGATTGGGTTTCCAATGTCTCAGAAAACGACGTACGGAGAAGGAAAAATCTACTGGGGCGTACTGATGTATAACTCTCTCGGGGAAATTCAAAGTCTTCATTCTTCTCATAGCTGTTTCTGCTCCCGTAATACTTGTGGTGGTAATCAGAATGTTGTACCTATTTCTACCGTTTATTCTGCTGATAATAGTCCAGGCAGAATTTATTTCGCCCATGCTCACCGCGTTAAACCAAATTAACTTCCCCTCTGGTCTTGGCCGCTTCGCTATCCCCAGACGCTCGGAAAATCTTTTTTTATCTTCTAATCCTCTGGCAATCCTAATGAATAAGTATATAAACAGAAATGGATACAGTATTATTGTTAGAAATCTATATAGTATTAACATAGTTAGCATTGTTCAAAATGTTGTTTTTAACAAATCTTGATACTCTATCAAGTTCATTCAAAGTTTCCGAACTTCCAAATTTTTCAATTGTGTTGGTATCAGCCTCTATCTCCCGAGCAATTCCTGACTCAACCAGATTTTTTAGGAATCGTATGTGCTTCTTTCCAGACAATTCGCTTGGCATGTATACGTATATTGGTTTACCTATGGTGGCAACCTCTGACACCATCGATATCGAATCTCCTGTCAAAAAAACCATTGAACTCCTCTTTATAAAGAGATAATACGGATTGGGTATATGGCTGTCAACGCTCCATTCATAGAGATGATGGTGGCACCTTAGATGTTCTTTAATCTCCTCTAGACAGGCAAAACTGGTCCTTCTGCTGGTACTTACCAACAGCGTTCCATTTCTGCCAATGACGTAGCCAGATATTTTTTCTAGTATTATGCCGAACTTTACTGGATCAATTCTGCTATTTTTTGTATCTCCACCCACCATCAGCGAGAAAAATGGCTCCTCGCTGCCATTTAGTTCATTGTTCCAATAATCTTCAACGGAATCCAGGGGAGGTAAGATAGCATTGCAAAGAGAACCATTTATATACATAACATTGCCACCTGTTTTACCTTTCCCGCTGGCTACATCATGCATTGGCAGTATAACCAGATCAAAATGTTTAAAATTATAATTAGGATTCAGTATAGCTATTAGTTTAACTTTCTTGCCAAACTTTGATAGAAAATATTTCTTCAGAAAAAGAGCCGCCCCTGCAGATCTTCTTCCTGCAAACACCAAGACCTCTGGCACCTCCTCGGCCGCCACCGAAACAATGTTATCACTATTCTTGAAATCAATTCCGACCCACAACGGTCTAATTAAATTAGGTATACCTATCAGCGGTGTATACACTATTTTTTTGGTAACTGCTGCACTATCCAACGCCCTAGCCAACGACCCGGCCTGCTTACTACTTCCCACTTTGCCATCTTCTAGAGACCAAATACACACTGCCATTGAATTTTAAATTCCAGAGGATACTATTCTCTACACCTAATAAATCAATTTTATTTTTTATGCTCAGTCAACTGAACAGGAAAAAGATCCTCGTTCTCGGTAAAAAATCAATAGAAACCGAAATTGACGGCATAAAGACAATAGCAGATCAGTCTATAGATGATAAATTTGTTGAACTCGTCAACATTATCCTAAGAACAAAGGGAAGAGTTTTTCTTAGCGCCATTGGCAAACCAAGCTATGTAGCTAGAAAAGCTGCAGCTTCACTGGCGTCCACGGGTACTCCATCATTTTTTATACATCCATCGGAGGCAAGCCACGGTGATCTGGGAATGATAACTAAGTATGACATTGTGATTTTGATTTCCAATTCGGGTGGGTCTATAGAATTGAATGATATAGTGGCCTACTGCAAAAGATTTGCCATAAAACTCATATGCATCACTCGTCGGCAAGATTCCTTCCTGGCCCGCTCTGCCGATTTAGCTATAGTTTTGCAAAATATGCCACAGACAAATGAAATAAATTCTCCCACTACCGACACCATAATGTTTATGGCCTATTTGGATGCTATAATTACAGTTCTTATAGATTTGAGGGGGTTTGGCAACGAAAACTTTAAAGCCTTTCATCCAGGAGGTAAATTGGGAGCTCAACTTCTGGGGGCAAGAGATATAATGCGTATGGCCGGCACTATTCCTCTGATAACCATTAATAAAAGTGTCACCGAAGCTCTACAGGAGATGAGTCTTAAAGGAGTGGGAACCGTTGGTATAGTTGATGAAAATAATAGGCTGATTGGTGTTATCTCGGACGGTGACATAAGACGAAAAACTTTAGAATATGGCAATATTACAGCTAAAAATATAGCAGACATAATGACATCGGATCCTAAATTTATATTAGAGGATAAATTGGCCGTTGAGGCACTGGCAAATATGACAGAAATGGGAAGATATATTCAGACCATATTTGTTGTCAGAGAGAATATGGAAGTAGTCGGAATTATACATATACAGGATTTATTTAAAGCCGGAGTAGTTTAGGAGTTGCTATGAAAAATAACTATAGAATTGTAGCTCAGAATAGAAAGGCAAACTACGAATACTTCATAGAACAGGAGTATAACGCTGGAATAGTTCTACAGGGAAGTGAAATCAAAAGCCTAAGAACTTGCGGAGCGAATATTCAAGATTCACACATAGAATTGAACGAGAATGAGTTATACATACACAATCTGAACATCGCACAGTATAGACTGGCCACAGTGTTCAGGCACGAACCTAGTAGAAAGAAGAAATTACTGCTAAATCGCAAAGAAATAAACAAAATCGGTGGTAAGATAAAACTAAAGGGATTTACCTGTATCCCTCTCGTTCTCTACATAAACGATAAAAACTATGCAAAGCTTAAAATTGCTGTTGCAAAAGGTAAAAAATTGTACGATAAGAGACAAAGTATCAGAGATAGAGAGAATAAAAGAGAAGAAATGAGAATTGTGAAAGAGAGAATAGTAAGAACCACAAGAGAACAATCTTAATTGCTACAAGACCTAGACAGGAAATATACATTGATTTATCAACAAGTTTAGAAAGAATCTCCTCTGAAATAGTTTTCTCTGAAGTTATTTTGAATCTAGTATTCTTTTTGTAAAGAATTAAAAGAATGTGATGTAATAAAAGCATCACATATGTCAATGTGCTAACGTTTAGCTAATAATTAATTGTAATTTCAAAAGAACCAATCCATGTTATAACTAGTCCAGCAATAGAATTACCTAAAAATTTTCACGCTACGGAGAAATTCAACAGTAACAACACGGTCTTTAGTATATTCATAGATGAAGAAAGTACCATTGAAGAAAACGATGGAGAGAAATAGGAGGAAAAGAAACAGCTTCACAAAAAGATAGATTAATATCCATGGAACCTATTTCTTGAAACAGGAGAGTAGTTTGTATACTTGTTTTTTATAATCCTGTTGTAGCTTTCTAAATTTAGAGATTAATCTAAAGTTGTCTTGAACCTGATTATTTTGAAAAGAAATGTGAGACTGCGATTGTCAAATTTTCTTATCCTAGTTAGGGAAAATCTTGCAAAAAATAAAATTTATCTGTTACTATTTTTCGTTAGATTTAAGCTAATTAAGCTCTCTGTGTACTTTGTAACTCAATTGTTTCCACTGATCCAATAATTTGGAAAAGTTTCGTGGGAAGAAAAACGATTATTGTCCGTACAACACTTGTTTTTTTGCTGAAATTTTTGATCAGCCTTCTATCTCTGCTGGGAACGGTGGCGATACTACTGTTTCTGGTGTATACCTTCTATAGACTTCGAATGCCCACCGTCGACGAAATAATAGCTAGCAGCAGTGTGCAAAATACAAAGATAGTTTACTCGAATGGTGTGGATATCATAAAAGCTTACGGTGAATCGGGTATCAATACGATAAAACTAGAAGATATACCAAAGGATCTAGTAAATGCTCTATTGGCTACCGAAGATAGAAAATTTTTCAGCCATCGGGGAATTGACTATTTTGGTATTCTTAGAGCTCTGGTGGTTAATGTTAGAAGTGGGCAAATAGCACAGGGCGGTAGCACTATAACGCAGCAGCTGTCAAAAATTATCATCAGTGATAGTAGTAGAACGATTAGCAGAAAAATTAGAGAGTTGATTCTGACGGTGGAGCTCGAGAAGTATCTGGCTAAGGAAGATATATTAGCTATGTATCTGGCAAAGGCCTATTTTGGAGCTGGCCAGTGGGGTGTAAGGGAAGCTAGTAGATTTTATTTCGCTAAAGAGTTGAGTAAATTGCAGCTACAGGAGTGTGCAATGCTAGTCGGCCTGCTAAAGGCTCCAACTAGATATAGTCCAGTAAATAGTGTGGAGTTGGCAGTTGGTAGAATGACTCAAGTTATCATTAATATGCAAAAAGCTGGTTTTATTGATGATGACTGCGCAATTGCGAATATAATTCATGACATATCTTTGCCGATTCTGAAACAGAAAGATCTGAGAGCTCAAAATTACTATTTTACCGATTGGATAAATAGCCAGTGGGGAATCATCGGTCTGGAAAGTAGAATGAATAAAATATCAGTGGTGACAACGCTCGATAAATTTGTACAGAATGAAACCGTCATAGTGGTCGATGATTTTGTGAGGGAAAATAGAGATATTTTGAAGAATGCTGAAATTGCCGTTATAGCTATGAATAGAAAAGGTGAAATTCTGTCGATGATTGGCGGCAAAAATTATCACCAGAGCCAATTTAATAGGGCAGTGTACGCCAGGAGACAAACCGGCTCTATTTTTAAACTGTTTGTCTATCTAGCTGGCTTTGAAAATGGTCTAAAAATAAGCGACAGCTTTATTGATGAGCCAATCAGAGTTGGTAATTGGCAGCCGGAGAACTATGGTGAAAAATATAGTGGACAAATGACAGTGAAAGAGGCCTTTATAACATCCTCCAATTCTGTAGCTGTCCAGATTGCTGACAATTTTGGAATAGATAGAATAGTAAAAATTGCTAGAAAATTGGGTCTGACTGGCAAATTTAGAAATGATTTGACGATATCACTGGGCAGTCAGGAAAGTACACTGTTGGAAATTACGGCGGCCTATGCAACTATCCTTAATGATGGAATTCCTGTACTACCCCATGGAATAAGGCGTGTAAACACCGCAGAAAAGATACTCTACGAAAGTGGCATTCTGGAGGAAAAATCAGTTCTCAGCGACAAGACTATTGATAGTATGCAATATCTTCTGTATTCTGTGGTAAATGAAGGCACCGGGAAAAAAGCTGCAGTAGATAGCTTGGTAAACAAAACCATCGCATACAATATGATGAATGCTGATAACAAATTTTTCATCGGAGGAAAAACTGGTAGCAGCAAGAACAATATTGATGCCTGGTTTGTCGGATTTGCCAATGATTTGACTATAGGTGTGTGGATAGGCAATGACGATGGCACAAAAATGGACGGAATAATGGGAGGTAATCTGCCAGCGAGACTATGGAAAAATATCGTCGAGGGTATATTTCAGTGAATTCTTTCTTCTACTGGACAATAGCTAACGAAAAAATTGCTCAGTTTTTATTTTTTATCATTTTGTTCTTTCTCTTCTTTGATCATTTTTTCTATTTTTTTAGCTTTCTCTATCATTTTCTCTAGATTCTCCTGTTTTATCTTAGCTTCTTCTTCTTTTGTTAACTTTTCGCTAGCGTCGGAATCATTTTTTACAGCTGATACCACGGTATCGGCCTCGTTTTTAACCAACACATTAGCCTCATTATCGAATAGAACATCAGCTTGACCTTCAACGATTACCATAGCATCTCCAGAGGTCAATATGGCTGTAACATCTTCCTCCTTCGGAGTGTTATGTTCTTCTGCTGAACGTTCTTTTTCAACTTCACTCTGATCTGCCGACGATGAGCTCTCCATGAGTTCTGAATCTCTACTATCTTGATCATCATTATTAGAGGACGCCATATCTTGCTGTTCCGATTCATATTTTTCGTTAATTTTCTCTCCAATTTCATTTTCTGCACTATCGGATTCATCATAATAATATTCTCCTTTCTTATCTTCTTCCAAAGTGTCTTCCCGTTCACTGATATTTTCATCGGTTTGATTATCATCTGCTTTATACGATTTTTCCTCTTCGTTTGACTCTTCTTCTTTTTCTTCTTTTATATTTTCTTCCACATTTTTTTCTTCTCTTCCCTCTTCTTCATCTTTTCTTTCTTCTTTTACCTCTTCTTTTACTTCTTCTATATCTTCTTCTCTTTCTTCTACTATATTTTCCCCTTCCTTTTCTTTTATTCCTTCTTTATCTTCTTCTCTCTCATCCTTTCTATCTTCTCTTCCCTCTTCTTCATTTTTTCTTTCTTCTTTTACCTCTTCTTTTACCTCTTCTTTTACCTCTTCTTTTACCTCTTCTTTTACTTCTTCTTTTACCTCTTCTTTTACCTCTTCTTTTACTTCTTCTTTTACTTCTTCTTTTACTTCTTCTTTTACTTCTTCTTTTACTTCTTCTTTTACTTCTTCTTTTACTTCTTCTCTTTCTTCTTCTCTTTCTTCTTCTCTTTCTTCTTCTCTTTCTTCTTCTCTTTCTTCTTCTCTTTCTTCTTCTTTATCTTTTCTTTCTTTTTTTACCTCTTCTATCTCTTCTTCTATCTCTTCTTTTATCTCTTCTTCTCTTTCTTCTTCTTTCTCTTCCTCTCTCTCCTTCTCTTCGTTTTCTACTATTTCTTCTTTTTCAGTTTCATTTTTATATTTCTTAACAATCTCAAATTCTTCATCAATTTCTTCTCTATTTTCATCTTCTATGATGCTAGCTTCTTCACTGTTCCCAGATAATTCTTTTTCCTCTTCGTTTGACTCTTCTTCTTTTTCTTCTTTTATATTTTCTTCCACATTTTTTTCTTCTTTTCCTTCTTTTTCCTTATCTCTTCCTTCTTTTACGTTTTCTCCCTTTTCTTCTTCTATTTTTTCCTCTACTTCTACTTCTTTTCCATCTTCTTTTACTCCTTCTCCTTTCTCTATTTCTTTTTTGTCTTCTCTTACTTCTTTTTCTTCTTCCTTTGTTCCTTTCTCTTTTTCTTCTATATTTTCTCCTTCTTTTTCTCCTCCCTCTTCTTTTATTTCCCTCTCTTTTGCTCCTTCTTTAGTTTCACTTCCATGTTTCTCGCTAACTTCACGTTCTTTTGGTTCTTTATCCAGTTTATCTTCTTTGCCAACTTCTTTAATTTTATTCTCTTCACCATCGATTTCTTTCTCCGAAGATGAGGATTCACTATCAACTTTTTTGTCAACCTTGGACTCATTGGAGGAGGTGGAAACTTCTTTGTGTTCACTATTTTCATCTAGATTTTCAGCAGATTTCAAATCTTCTTCATTTTTCTTCTGCCCGTGCTGTTTCAGTTCAGATTCACCCGGCTGTTTTTGTTCGGAACTTTCGGACTCTATATTCAGTTTCTTTTCTTCACCAGATTTTTTCTTAGTTTTATCTTTCGCATCATCCGCCTCCTCTTCCAGTGATGATGTTTTCTGCTCTGATTTTTTTAATTCAGATTTATCCGAATATGTGGAGATTTCTTTATCTTTTTTAAGTTTTGTAGTATTCTCATCTTCTTTATTCTTCTTTTTCTGGCTATCGATAGACAATGCCTCGTCCTGCTGGTTAGATTCAGAGGTATTTTTTGACACTTGTTTGTAGCCATCCTTTAATTTTGTTTCGACGATCCCAGTGCCATCATCTATCACAGATTTACCTGTATCTTTCTCATCACGCTCCGATACATTTTTTCTCTGTCCGTTAGTCTTAGGTTCAGCAGTTACCTTTTCACCTTCATATTCGAACGTAAATTTCTCTTCATCTCCGGATTTCCTTTTAATAATTTGATCATCGCCTATCTTCTGTTGTCCTTTTTCTGTGTTCTTTCCCTTCTTTTCAAGTTCTTTTTCTCTAATTTTATTTTCATATTTCCTGTCAATTTCGTGTTTTTCCAGATTTTCATCTGATTTTCTTTTTTTGTCAGTTTTTTTGGTTTTGCTTTTTGCACTATCAGTCTCCTTCTGTTTTTGTTTTTCCGATTCGGATTCACTGACCGATGACGATATTATATTACCAGTCTCTTCACCATCGGTCGATGACAATACTATATCACCTGTTTTTCCATCACCAACCGATGACGACAGTACATCACCCACTTCTTTACCGACTAGTGATGACAATATATCACCTGTTTCTTCACTGGCTTTATGTGCCTCTGATTCACCTGGGTAGGCAAAAGCTTCATCATCATTTTGAAGTTTTGTATCTCCTTCATGTTTTTCAGTGGTAGTACCTTCCGCTGTAATTTTAGATTGAGGTGTTCTCGCCGTTGTAGACGATTTAGCACCGGTAGTTCCACTCTGAGATTTACCATCCCTATTCTTTAATTTGTCTGGCACTGGTCTATCTGGAATCATATCTGAATAGTAGGCAGCATCTCTAGCATTTAGCTTTGGTTTCTTATAGCCAACTTTTCTATATTTTTTCAGGTATTCTCTAATTTTTGAAACGGCCATATCATCGAAGCCCAGTTCAAATTCTTCCTTTAGATATAACTGCTCTAGCTTATCCTTGGACATAACTGATCTTGCTAGTTTGCCCGGTGTAGATTCTTTTATCTTTTTCAATTTTGCTGCTGTTTTGTCGTCAAATATTTTGCTAATGTCCTCATCGGATAATTCACGTATCTGGTTTTTAAATTCTCTGTTTCTCTCTTTAAGTAGATCAATATCCTTGGAAACATCTTTCCCAAGTTTTTTCTCTCCCTCATCATCTATCAATCTATCAACCATCGTATCTTTGAAATCTCTTGACATAACGTCATCCATTTTTTTAACGGTGTCTGCCCATGATAGTCCTTCATCTTTATTACTTGGTGCATCTCCCACCATAAGACCTCCACTGTTTCCACTGAGATCAATTAGAGACCCTTTGTCAAAGGCTCCATGGACATTACCTTTTTCATCCGTCCAGGAGGTTGATTTTTGGATCAGATTGCCAAGTGACTCTTTACTTGGACTAGCTACAAATTCTGCAACATTTTTAGCACCTCTCAGAACTTTTACAGCATTTTCGCCGATACCCTTTTCTAGATCGACCAGCCCCTTTGTCCATGATAATGCATCACTTTCTTTCTGTAGAGTAGCCAATCCCATAGTTTTACTGAAATTAACTAGCTGTGAACTTACTCCAAATTTATCAAAGGAACCTAAAGCGCTCGCACCACCACCTTCATTGGCCGTAGCTCCATCTATGGTGAGTATGCTGCCAATTATAGTCATGATTTCTTTAGTTATTGTGTCAAACATAATTGTCAGAGCAACTGTGATGAGAATGTTTATCATATAATACATAAAGAAATTATTTGGTAAATCTTCTCTTATTATTGCTATGAAATTATTCAAAATCTCTTTAATCCAGTTTACTTCAAAAAAATCATTAAAATTTTTCACTTCAACTGCCTTTTTACCTTCGCTGTTGGGAAATAATAGATCTCCAAGTCCTTTAAAACAAACTCTGAACGACAGTAGTTTTTTTACATAATTATCTATAATATTTGTGCAGAAATAAAATGCTGTGAAAAAACTTATAAGTTCTAGACACTTTGAAAAAATAAATTTTAGCCAATTTTTCATAAAGGTACTGGTCTGATCAAATAATCCAAATAGTATGAATAGTGGTGCCAGTGGTAAAACTAGGGTAAATTGTATTAGAACAAATATGAATGGAACTATGGCCTGCAAGAGCTTAAGAAGATAGAACAGCATTGTGAGAAGCATCGCTATGGAAATAATAACTCCAAACAAAAAATTTATGCCTTTCATGAATACAAAAGAAAATGCCTTAGCTAGCAGTGGCTTATCCACAAAAAAAGCCGCTACTTCATCAACAATGGCGAAATTTCTCGAAAGAGTGGGTATGTTGCTAGCATATTTTAAACCTCCAACTAAAGATATGGTATTATTTACGGAAGAGTTTCTGAATATGCCCGCTATCATGTCCACAATTCCTATAGTACCATTTATGGTAAAACTCATAATTACTGAACTAAAAAAACTAAAGGCATTTGGGGATGTTATGGCTGTTATTACGCTTAGCTTGATCATGGTCATCATAAGATCTCTTCGAGTTATCGCGCTCTTATCATTTTTATTTTTCTTAAAGCCAAAAGCTACTCTAAAACCATAGATGGCAATATACAGTGCCATAGAGGCCCTGACAAATAGCACAAAATCATTACTGAGGACATTGTGGAATATTCTAGCAATCATGCCATCAGTTCTATCCTTCAGTTGACCCACATAGGGAGTTCCTAGCAGGAAAAACTCCACCTCCTGCAGTTTTCCCTCGATGCCATTGGCATCATCAAGTTCTATGCCGGATATGATTTCTATCTGGTAGTCTCCAGAGTTATTTTTATAGTATTTGTCGACGATGATCATCTGTATTTTTTCCCCATAGTCATACTTAATATTTTGTAGACCGGCTATATTGCGATATAGCGTCTTTGGTCCATACTGAAAATATGATTTATATGATCTATAATTTTTGCCTTCAATGTCTCTTGAAATTCTATAGCATGCCTGGGCAAATTTGGCCATGGAATTAGCTATAATGAGTCCATAGTTTTTGATCCCTTTGTCTATAAGAAGGTTCTCATGGGCTTCTATGTTATAGATGATTTGACCACCATTTTGAATAAGAATTGTTTTGTCTTCATCATTCAAATCTGTGTTGACGTCGCTAGGATCTTCATAGTAGCTAATGGAAAAATAATTTTTCTTAAAGTCGTTTAGTCTGTAGTTATAGTTGCTGTCGCCTATATTGTATGGAGTTATGATGTAGTTATCGTTTTTTGTTTTTCCTCCAAACCAGTCTATCTCATTACATATCATTTTTGAAGCCAACACGTGGTGAAAAGCTGATGGCTCAGTCTTACCATTCACTCCGTAGGCGGCCAGGTACATGCCAGCACCCCTTGTCAGCCAGCACTCTTTTTGCCTCTCGGGTATCTCCTCTAGACCTTTAATGCTAATTTTTCTATCTTCACCGATGGTTTTGGTCATCGATTCCTTTATCCCGCTGTAGTAATTTCTTATATAGTAGAGCTCATTTTCCTCTGCATTATTGCTAAATGAATAGCTGCCAGTTACTTTGTGTTTCTCTAGAGAGCAGAAAAAATTATCGTCGAGACCAATACTTCTCTTATCTTCTTTAGTTAAATTACTAAGCCAGGGTATCCATTTGCCAATTATATTTATCATTATGGGTTCCCCGGTCAAAGAAAGCCTTAGATTAGTTTGTTTGATTCTTTCCATGAATTTTTCATGGCTATAGGTTTTGCTTTCCAAAAGGTAGTCGGAATTACTAATAGGTTTTGCTGGAATTGTATTTCTCTTTTGACCGAACTCATCCGCCTCTATACATGTTCCTTTAAGTTCTTTAGAATTGGTTACGGAGAACACTAAAATGATAATCAGATAAACTAGAATTATTATAACTATAATTATCACAAATACGAATAGTGTCTTAGCTATTTTTTTTATAGTATCGATAATCTTCTCACCAAGAATTCCTGCGGCATGCTTGAGTTTTTTCAGAATATTTTGTGCCACTAGTTTGTCCCCCTTTTTTTCCCAGACGAATAATAATTACAATGGTACCCGCAGCCGGACTTGAACCGGCAAGGACCAAAGCCCCACAGATTTTAAGTCTGTTATGTCTACCATTCCATCACGCGGGCTTATGATTGGCTAATGATAAATTGAAAATTTTAAAAAACAATAAGTTATAAAAATCACAATCGCCAACCATTCCTCTATCTCTGTTTAGAAATAGATGGAATATGTGTATGTAACAAAGGTAAGAATACTGCTGTAAAGAATGCAAGAAATATTTAGCCATATCCCTCTACTAAGCCACACCCTAACTTTTCTATGATAGTCTGGTTCGAAACTATTGATCTTCAGTTCTCATTGTATATGTCCACCGTAATTATTCGGAAAATTTCACCGTAGATCGACGGCCATTCTATTTTAATGGGCATATTGAAAAATAGCTGTAAGACGACAATCATCACCTATGCAGATAGAAAAATTTTAAAATAAAATTCTAGGAGATTTTAATTTTTGTGATTAGAGCAATAGATATTGGTAACATAAGAGTAGCTAGTTCGCTAATGTTGGCACCAATGGCGGGAGTAACGGATCCTCCGTTCAGGACTATGGTTGAAAGTTTTGGTGGGGTTGGACTGTTGTTCAGTGAAATGATTTCCTGTAGAGCTATACTCTCTTCTGGCCATGGAAAATTTCTCGATGGAACCAGAGTACTCCATGTTCCGAACGCTCTACAGATAGTTGGCAATAGTCCCTATTATATGGCCGAAGCTGCTAAATTGATCAGTGATTCAGCTGTGGCAGATATAATAGACATAAATTTTGGCTGCCCAGTGAAAAAAGTGGTGAAAGGATTTGCCGGTGCAGCTGCCATGAGAGATATAGATCTAGCCAGAGATATCATGAAGGCAGTCGTTGATGCCGCTAGAATTCCCGTAACGATGAAGATGAGGTTAGGCTGGGACTTTGATAGCATGAATGCCACCACTATGGCAAAGATTGCGGAAGAGGCGGGAATAAAAATGATTACAGTGCATGCCAGAACTAGAAATCAACTATACGAGGGAAAGGCAAATTGGATTGAGGTGGCCAATGTAAAAAATTCCGTAAAGATACCAGTCATAGTGAATGGAGATATCAGAACCGCAGAAAATCTAAAGCAGGCCCTTCGGGAAAGTGGCGCTGATGGGGCAATGATTGCAAGGGGAGCATGTGGTAAACCTTGGCTGTTCAAAAAACTAGAGGACGAATTGAATGGCAGAGAATTTAAAAAATTGGAAGGAATGGCGATGGTTACAGTGATACTTAGACACCTTGGACTAATGGTCAGTTACTATGGCGAAAACAAAGCAATTCCTCTGTTTAGAAGGCATTTAAATTGGTATAGTGCTGGACTACAGAACAGTGGTGAATTCAGAGCTAAAATTAATGGGATAGATAATCTCAATGAAATTGAATGTGCTGTAGCAGAATTCTTCAAATAAGGATTATGTGATGCTACGTGACCATTGATTTTTATAAAAAAATATCTGATAATCACCCACAGTGGCGGTAATTTTTGAGAACGGTTCAGCTATGTACATTATACAAAATATAGGCCATACGATGAGAGAGTTAACCAGCAGTTTTTTTATTTCCGTTGGTAGATTTACGATTTTCATTGGAAAATCTCTGAAGGGGATTTTTAGCGGAAAATGGTACCCTAATAATTTACTGGAGCAATTTCTGTCAGTAGGGGTTTCTTCTATACCGGTGGTGGTTATGACGGCCATATTTACTGGTGGTGTAATGGCTCTCCAAACCTATGCCGGTTGCAATAGATTTGGTGCCGAAAGTACAGTACCAACCATAGTGGTTTTGGCTATAACTAGAGAGCTGGCTCCAATATTAGTCGGTCTAATGGTAGCCGGAAGAGTAAGTTCATCTATGGCAGCGCAGATAGGCACTATGCGTGTAACTGACCAGATAGATGCGCTCTACACTATGTCCACCTGCCCCTATAGATATCTAATTTTGCCAAAGATCATCGCTATGACGTTTTCTATGCCATTTCTAGTGCTGATTGCTGACGTGGTTGGTATTTTTGGTGGTACGGTAGCTAGTGTTACTAGTCTTGGTTTTGATCTCAGCATCTATCTGCGTAACACCATGAATTTTCTGAAAAGCGAGGACATATGTTCCGGTCTAATTAAATCCGTCCTATTCGGCTTTATTGTGTCGGTTTGTGGCTGCTACAACGGATTTTACTCAAGTGGCGGGGCCGATGGCGTTGGTAAGGCCACAATAAACGCAGTAATTAGTGCATCAATATCCATATTGGTGTCGAACTATCTAATGACGAAACTATTCTTCGTTTAATGAAGAACATAGTTCATCGAGTTCGTTCAAATTTGTGCACTCCTCTACGGCGTCAGTAAAAATGTGGTATATGGCCACCTTTGAGTCATGGAAGTTTTTAAACGCGAGCTTCTCTTCGGCTGTGCCATAGATGCCAATGTTACACTGTTTATAAAGAGGGTACTCACTGTAGAACACATTTTCCAATTTCTGTTGTCTTTCAAAAATGATTTCCTTTTTTCTGTCCTCAAGTTTATCTACTTGAGGCTCTTCTCCTAGAAAGAATAGTTTACCATCCTTCGACCTCACTATTTCCACATTCGTCTCTACACAGCTTTCGCTGAATCTGAAGCTGGCGGAAGCTAGTATGTTGCCATTATCATCTAATTCTACAAACATCATATTTCTCCTAAAATTAGTTGCCATTGGCATAGTGAAAGGACAGCTGGTTAATACTCATATTTGAGTACTCGTATTGTATAATCTGTCCTGCAGCCGTTGGTATAAATACTCCGTGGGAGTAGTTACTATAGCGTATTACAAATCGCTGTATCAAATTGTCAGCACTGATATTTCGCAGTATTCCAATAGCCTGGTCTCCGGTGGCTGTAGAGAGCATAGATACGTAGCCATTGGCCGGAGCTGTGTAGGTGCTACCCGTTGTTCCAACGGATATGCTTATGGATCTGCTGGATGGTGCTGACAGATTGCAAACTAGTTTTTTGGCGACACTCGTTATATTAGAAAAATCAAAATTTGCCTTAGAGTTCAGCAATGTTGTCAGTAATCCTCCGTTATTGGAAAATTTTCCACTGCTATAGCTAAGAATGTCATTTTCCTGGGGATTGACTATGCTAAAATTTTCATCAAATCTGCTATCAGCATTATTTACAGTAAGCTCTTCCCAATTTTCACCAAAAACCATCAATTTATGTAGAGTCATGTCCCACATAATTTGACCGGTGGCCGGCATAATAAATCTCCAGCCATTGTCGTAGACAGCTATGTGGTTTTCTTTATCCAAAAAATCTCCCGCCGGATCTGTACTAATTAGATACTTTCCACCCACCGTTGGCACATTTGGTGGCTCACTAACAATGGCTATAATTCCACTATGTAGCAAATTATCCAGAATGATCAGAGCCTCATTGTGAGTAAATTCCTTGCCAGATTGGTTAGGTACAAGTAGCGGTAATTTGAGGTTATTTGTATATTCCATTTAAATCATATACCATAGACATGAGCTATAGTTGCAATGATTATAGTGGTTGGGCAGTACAATATTTTATCGCCAGAGATGTAGCCATTCACGTGGTTACATCTCTATTATCATTTGCATGAGTACTGCTCTAATTGTTCAACTAATGATCCAATCAGCACCATTTACCGTTAAACTAAGTTTTTCATCTTTTTTTTCTTCTTTTCTATTCACTCCTGTATTAATTGACCTAATATTTGTTCTAGAAGATGATACGCCAGTTATTTTACTGTTAGGGGCGCGACGAGTATTAACTTTACTTAAACTTGGTATAGCTGCAGCTGCATTCGTCTTAACCTGTTTTGTCTGATTAGTTTTCTTTAACTGACCAGCTCTCAGTTGTTTTTCCTCCGTTTCACTTTTTTCTACTTTTATATTTTTTTCCAATTTTTTTTCATTTTTCACAAGTATTTTTTCCATTTCTCTAGCCAATCTCACCATATCTATTTCTTCCTCTTCTTTTACTTTTTCAATTTTTTCCAATTCTCTTCTCATCATTTCTTCCTCTTCCTCTTCTCTTGTCTTTCTCTTTCCTACCTGTTTACTTCCTTTTTTTCCTTTTTTCCACACTTTTTCCATACTTTCCTCCATGGTTATTTTAATAATGCGATATACATCGCCTATAATTGTATATTAATTATAAATAAATAAAAATCAATGGATAAAATGCAAATATTAGATAATATCATTCCCCTACCCTATTCTCTCTGGATTCACCTTTGTACAACTTAGCCTCATCCAAAAGGTGTTATCCCATTATTTACACTAGTGTCGCCATTTCCTTTTGATTGATCTTCCCAACTTTTATTCGATTTTTGTGGAAATTTTTCTGTAAATAACTTTGACCCTTCATTTGGTCCCTTAGTCAATATTTTTTTTATTTTATTATCAATACCTCTGCTAGCATCAACAGCTGAACTTGGTACACTGTTATTTGGTGGCACAACGGCATTTGGTGGTATAACGATATTTTGTGGTATTATTTCCTGCGGTTTGTCAGACATTGATGAATTGTCAATGCCGGTCTGTTGTTCGGATATTGTTTGTTTTCCTGATAATACAGAAGAAAAGACACCGCTTTTTTGAAATGAAAAAACTTTTAAAGTTCCATTGTTGTCCACCTCCGTATTCTTTTTGGATTTCTTTACTTCTTCCATTATTTTTTTGTAAGTATTTATAGTAATAGTTTCCTTTCCTTCTATAACTTTATCGTCTGTATGACTCACCGTACTGCCATCGAAAGTTAATTTTCCTGCTTTTATGACACCATCTTCAAGATTTCGGTATGTTCCATCCAAAGTTGTGCCGTTATTACTCCAGTCACCGTAGAGCATAAATTTCATATCTTTATTCACAAATAGTCCCTTTCCCTTTCTGACACCTTTTTCGAAATCACCCTCATAGAAACTGCCATCTTGATAGGTAAGTTTTCCTTTGCCGTTTTTTCTGCCATCTTTGAATTCTCCCTCGTATGAACTACCGTTTTCATAGTCAATTTTAATGTAGCCATTTACTATCTTTCCATCTTTGTATGTACAACGGTGTTCGGTATTACTTCTAGTGCTAGTAAAAATACCTTCGCCATCTTTTTCGTCATCTTTAAATATTCCTTCATAGCTGCTGCCATCGGGATAGGTAAATTTTCCTCTGCCATTTTTTTTGCCATCTTTGAATTCTCCCTCGTAGCTAATCCTTCCCCCAATGTCATAAATTTCAGTATAGCCATTCACTATTTTTCCATCTCTGTACAGACAGTTATATTCCCTCTGGATAGAATTATCCTTACCCCTTAATATAAATTTACCTTCTCCATCTCTAAGGTTATTGTCGAAATTTCCCGCATAGTAATTACCATTGGGGTAAACTACTACACCTTTTCCCTTCTTAATTTTGTTATTATCGCATTTACCGAAGAAGGTAATTTTTTCAGGTGGTTTATTACTGTTCAGCAATATATTTAGCTTATTTTGCTGTTGTTCATCTGTCAGCCAATTTTTTGGATCGATGACTTCCTTTTCTGCGATATTCTTTTTCTCTTCCTCTATTTTTCTCTTTTTCTCTTCCTCTTCTCTTTTCTTTTTCTCTTCCTCTTCTCTACTTTTTATATTTTTATCCAAAAATAGTCCCTTTTTGACACCTTTTTCGAAATCACCCTCATAGAAACTGCCATCGGGATAGGTAAATTTTCCTTTGCCATTCTCTTTGCCATCTCTAAATATTCCTTCATAGCTGCTGCCATCGGGATAGGTAAGTTTTCCTTTGCCATTCTTTTTGCCACCTTTGAATTCTCCCTCGTATGAATTACCGCTTTTATAGTCAATTTTAATGTAGCCATCTACTATCTTTC
>JAISZX010000051.1 GCA_031284365.1 Holosporaceae bacterium | reverse complement strand
AGAGAATTTGGAGAAGAAAATTGGTCAACTGACAATGGACAACGATTTTCTAAAAAAAAACTACGTAAAATACTACCGGAAGTGAGGAAGCAAATGATTGATATGCAAGAGAAAATAAGCGTAAGGCATCAATGTGAGCTGCTGTCGCTGTGTCGTTCTGGATTGTTTTACGAAGCAAAATCGGAAGAGACTACGCAGCGAACGGCGTAAAGACAGGATGCCAGTATAGTAAGCTTCATCAATGCAATTTGGGAACCTGCAGGAATCATGCGACCTAGGAAAAGGGAAGCACCTGCAGGGGCGGAGTAACGCGAACTATGGATTATCTAAATCATTGTTATTTGAGTGCAGATAGGTAAAATGGAAGGTTTTTTCTCAGTTAGCTGATAAGCAATAATAGTTGACAGAATATGTACACCGATTTTTTTTCGATCTTGTCTCATCGTTGTAGATCTGAAATACCTAATTTTCCTAAAAAATCTTTTTATCAATTACTTCCTTCACCTTGCAAACCAATTCTTTTAAATTGAACGGCTTTGGAAGAAAATGCGCAGAGCTGTTTCCTGCAAGAGAATCACTAAAATTATCTTCTGTGTATCCAGATATGAAGATTACCTTCACATTAATATTATGATCTTTTATGTGTTTCATCAAAGTTGGACCATCCATTTTCGGCATAACAACGTCTGTTATAATCAAATCGATCGTATTTGCTTCTTTGCAAATAAATTCGAGAGCCGATTCTCCGTTAGACGCCTCTATAACACGGTATCCCTTGTCCCGTAAAGCACGAGAGCTAAACATTCTCACAGCGTCTTCATCTTCTACAAGTAAAATAGTTCCGGTACCAGTAAGATCGATATTCTTGTTTTCGCTATGTTTTTCTTTCGGTTCCACAGCAGCTGCTCGCTCTTCCTCCGAAATCATCGGGAAATATAGACTGAATTTTGTTCCATTGCCAACTTCACTTTCAACTGAAATAAATCCTCCTGTTTGATTGACGATTCCGTATACAGTAGATAACCCAAGCCCAGTTCCATGTCCTTTTTCTTTTGATGAATAAAAAGGATCAAAAATTCTATTAATATTTTTCTCTTCAATACCGCAACCAGTGTCTCTTACATCTATCAAAACATAATTTCCCGGAGGCATTGTATCGCCACGCAAAAATTTTGGTTCCTTCGACGAGTAAGATGAAGTTTGAATCGTTAGCATTCCACCATCCTTCATGGCGTCTCGTGCATTAACGGCTAGATTTATTATAACCTGCTCGAATTGTATCTGATCAACTTTTATAAAATTTGCTTCTCTTCCAAGGATAACCTTTAAATCAATTTTTGCTCCAAGTAGCCTCTTTAAGAGCGACGACAGTTCACTGATCATCTCGTCTGTGTTGGATATTTTTGGCTGTAATGTTTGCTGACGTGAAAAAGCTAGTAACTGTCTCACCAAATTTGATGCACGATTTGCGTTCTGCTTTATCTGCATAATGTCGTTAAACGATTGATCAGACGGAAGACATTTTTCCAGAAGTAAGTCGCAATATCCGATCATCGCCGTAAGCAAATTGTTAAAATCATGCGCGATACCTCCGGCCAATTGACCAACTGCCTGCATTTTTTGCGATTGCACAAACTGCTGCTGCAGTTCCTTCCTTTCTGTTATATCTATAAAGTAAATGACAAGGCCGTCGTTTTCCTTTGTTCGCTTTGCTTCATCAATTTTTGCGACGTATACCATGACAGTTTTATTCGATTGTGTATTAAATTTTATTTCGAACGGAGCAATCGATGAAGATACTGACGACAATAATTGATACAATTTTTCTCTTACTGATTCTCGTTCGCTGTCACACACGTAATCCAAAAAAGATGAAGTATCAATACTTTCTATGCTTGCAATTTTTTGAAAAGTACGATTATAGGCATGAATAATTTCCGCTCCATCTGTTATTACTATCCCAATTGGAGCGTCTTCAAAAATGTGTTCGAAATATAATTTCGTCTTTCCAAGAGCTTGGGCTAAGTCATTGCTCTGCTGAAGATTCGGCATCGCCAAGTAAACATTATTGTTATCTGTACTTTGCATAATGTGTCGAACTATTATCTCGAATCCCTCGTTACTATCAAACGATTTAAGAATAATTTTTGCTGGAAGAGAATTTGTAAGCTTTCCGTTATTGACGCTGGATGGAAGATCTTCGCTTTTTTCCCTCATAATGTATTTAGAGAACGAACTATTAATTATGTTTTTACCTCCGATCCATCTGGAAAAAGTTTTATTGCAAAATATAATTTCGCGATCATCATTCAAACAAAAATAACCTGCAGTAGAGCTGTTGATAATCTCCAATAAAAAATTAC
The DNA here is from genome assembly GCA_031284365.1 of Holosporaceae bacterium. Classification (GTDB taxonomy): domain Bacteria; phylum Pseudomonadota; class Alphaproteobacteria; order UBA3830; family UBA3830; genus JAIRMQ01. The sequence goes on along the minus strand of JAISZX010000051.1, from coordinate 7,940 downwards.
TATTAGTTTCAAGTGATTCTACCCTATACGTTGATGGCGTAAGATCAATGATGGTCCAACCAGTAAATCCGTTGTGCTCTGGAATTGGAGAGACTGCAATGCGCCAAAGATTAACGCTATCCGAATGTAATTTCATTGGAATATCGACATGAGACTGCTTTGCGTTTTCAGCAGCTATCTGTAAACTATGAATTGCTTCTACAACTTTCGGATACTTTCCGAATGAAAATACTAAATCTTCAATTGCCCTTATTTTTAGTCCCGGAAAAAGATTCTGAGCAATTCTATTTACGAAAACACATTTTCCATTTTTTGCAAATACAAAAAAAGCAAACAGCGAAGCGTCAAACCCGTTTGTTGCAATACTTTTTTGATATGTAACAAGTCGATTGTTATCATTCAATCTCTTGATTTCTTTTGAAAAAGATAAACTTAAAATTCCTATAAACAAAACTGCTATAACAGAGCAATAATTTCCTTCACTTGCTCCGATTATCGCAGATAATAACGCAAAAAATAAAAATATACCAACTAATATTGCATGTTTTATAGGTATTCGCCTATTCGACAGGAAATTCTCTAGATCAATAAAAAAATCCATAATGTCTTTCACATATTCCGTTTGTTAAAGTATAAACAAAGAAAGTTATATATGAAGTAAAGAATAGCCCTCTGAATTTGATAAATAACATTTACCGCCAATGTAATCGGCGTTCTTACATTTGTACATGAGGAATTTTTTATGTATGAATCTCCAAATTTTTGAAAAACCATTCTTGGCTCGATTCCAACAAATTTCAGATCGAACTCCCAGGTGCTAGAGAAGTAATGATCCACCGGCATTTTTATTGGATAAAATTTTTTTAGCAACTCTTCCGCAGCTCGACGATTAATCAAATAACATCCGGCATGAGTTACATTAGTAAGATAAAATACCAGCGATTTTTGCTGATCCAATGAACAAATCTTCATTGGACATCCTCTGTGTTTAATCTCAAAGCTAGCAATATCCCACAAATCTTTCTTTTCAATTACAGATTTCACAGTTCTTTTCAACTTTTCTGGATCAAATTGCACATCATCCTCAAAAATAATCGCAAATTCGTTATCAGATTCCAAAAAAGCTAACCACGCTTTTTCATGACTCAATGAACATCCAATCGTTCCGACTTCCGGAAGCATTTTGAAAAATTTTTTATATGATTCGACATCTGTAACTGACTCGATTTCCTTTTGCGATAAAAATTTACCATCGATTGCTGAAATTCTTTTCACTGGAAATCCAAGCGCAATAATGGATGGTAGAACAAAATTTAAACGCTCCCCTGCCCTATCTAAATTAATCAGATATGCGCATATTTTTTCAGAGTCAACATCCTGAAAATATCGATAATTCGCATTGTAAGATTTTTTAAATATTCTACTAAAAACAAACAAAAATATCATTTCTGAGCAGAACAGTATCTTAAAGAAAATCGTGTCGCAAAGCTGCACCAATGTCCAAAACAAAAACATCAAACTGCCAAGGGTTACTTTTCTTTTCATTTTAGTTCACACATAATTGGAGCGTGATCTGACGGTCTGTCCAACTCGCGTGCATATCGCAAAACTTTTCCGCCTGAAAATAATTTCTGCGCGCCAGTTGATAAATAAAACTGATCAAGACGGAATCCATTATCTTTTTTAAAGCCGCGTTGACGATAACTCCACCATGTAAATCCTTGATCTTCCAAAGGATCCTTATACCCAATATCACGTAAACATTTTATTGCTTCTCTCTCACGTAAACTAGCAGTAATTCCTTCGTACCCTTTGATATAAATATCCTGCGAATATGGAGCAACGTTGTAGTCGCCTCCTGCGATGAAAACTTCATCCTTGAAATCTAAAAATTTGTTTCTAAGAGCACCAAGGAAATCCAATTTATAAAAATACTGCGGAACGTCTATTTCCTGTCCATTGGGAACATATACAGAAGCTACAAATATTCCATTCGTAAATGCTTCCAAATAGCGTGCTTCATCTGATAAATCGCTTTTCACTTCCTCCAACCGATATTTCGAAAAAATTGCAACACCATTTCTTCCCTTTTCCCCCTTAAGTGCAATGTTGTATCCGAGGTGCTCAAAGCATTCTATCGGAAATTGGGAATCATCAACTCGAGTTTCCTGCAGCAAAACAACGTCCGGATCTTCTCTTCTGGCAACTTCCAGAAAATTTTCACTTCTGACTCTAATCGAATTAACATTCCAAGATATTATTTTCATACTCTTAGTTATAGCTTTTATACGTTGCATATATTTTATATAATAAAACGATGGCTTAAAGAAAGGTAAAAATATGCGAGACTTCCCTGCAGAGTTATCAGAAACGGAGATCAACAAAATAAGAGATGAGTTTCGAACAAATACTGTTCGAATGACATCTAAGGAGATGGAAGAAATACTGTACAAACCATTTTCTGTTTTGGATCACGGTTTCGTGCGAGTAATAGACTATATGGGAACCGACGCGTCAATAGTGCAAGCGGCTCGCGTTTCCTATGGAGCAGGAACAAAGAAAATCAACGAAGATCGCGGGTTGATTAATTATCTGATGAGACATCAGCACACAACTCCATTCGAAATGTGCGAAATTAAATTGCATCTCAAAATGCCAATATTTGTTGCTCGTCAATGGGTGCGGCACCGTACAGCTAGCCTGAACGAATACTCTGCGAGATACTCAGTATTGGGAAATGAATTTTATATTCCTGAAATTTCTCAACTAGCAAAACAATCTGAAACAAATAAGCAGGGAAAATCTTCAGAGGAGTTTAATGAAGATTATGCCGATAAAGTTCTGAGAATTTTGGAGCAGTCTGGTCGTAACGCTTACGAAAAATATTTTCATATGATCAATGACTTATCTCTAACTCGAGAACTTGCAAGAACCATTTTACCACTGAGTATTTACACCGAAATGTATTGGAAAATCGATCTACACAACTTGATGCATTTTTTAAAACTTCGATCGGATCCACATGCACAATATGAAATAAGATGCTATGCCGAAGTTATTTTGGGTATCATGAAAAAATGGCTGCCATTTACCTACGACGCTTTTATAAACTATAAAAAAGATTCAGTCTCAGTACCCAAAAAATGCGCAGATCTGCTAAAACGCATGCTAAATGGCGAAAAAATCACGGAAAAAGAAAGTGGCCTAAGCAAAGGAGAATGGTCTGAATTTACATCTACCTTCGATATTCGAGATTAAATGTGATTATTCCATCGATGTTATCTGCAGATCCAACAAAACTTGGCGATGAATTGATTCGCGTTAGCAATTCAGGAGCAGATGCAATTCATTGGGACATTATGGATGGTTCCTTCGTAGAAGCAATTACGTTTGGTCATCATATTATTTCCGCGCACAGAAAATTATCTAACTTGCGGTTTGATGTCCATCTGATGATAGAAGATCCAGAAAAGCATCTCAAAAATTTTTCTACAGCTGGAGCCGACGTTATTATTGTTCACGCTGAAACGTGCAAGCACATACATCGAATCATCAATGACATAAAATCCTTTGGAAAGAAATCAGGAATCGCGTTAAACCCAGCAACTTCGATCGACAGCATAAAATATTGCATAGATATTTTAGATATGATTTTGGTTATGGGAGTAAATCCTGGAAACTCTGGCCAAAACTTTATCAAATCGCAATTAAACAAAATCAGTGATCTAAGAAAAATTTTACCTCCGGAGACTGAGATCTGCATAGACGGCGGAGTAACAGATGTAACAATTAAAGACTGCACAAAATGTGGTGCTAACAGTTTTGTTTCAGGATCGTACGTTTTTCAAAGCGAAGACTACTCCAGTGCGATTCAAAAATTAAAAGAAAACTGTTAATTACAAAACCATTTGATAAGTTATCGTTAACTAAGCATAACAATCAATTTATATTCGGACTCGTTTTCTAATAATTTTCGGAAAGCTCCCTCAAAATCTCGTCTTTGCTCCAAAGTCAGTATATGCGTATCAAAAAGTTTGTTGCTTCCGCTCGGCGGGATGGTATCTTGTATGCATATGCCGGCTATCTCATCTTTTTCATTCTCTGTAATCGAAAATGACTCCGTAAAATCTTTTTCTAAAAATTTCTTTATCTGTGCTATAGCTGCGGCTTTTAAGCGATCCGATCCGCACCGAGTTGCTTCTCTTTCCACAACAGCTACTACCGGTTTCCAGGATATATCATTTTTTTTCACATCAATTCCACCAACAGTTGCTCCATCGTGATTTCCCAGTTTTTCAAATTTTCCCGCAGATTATTTATATGTTACACTTTGTTGGCAAAATTAATCCGATTTTTATTGCAAAATTCAGCCAGAGACGTATTATAATCTTCCAGTGTTTTAAAACAAAAAGTCCCTTGATGGTCCAACCCTTCAAGATTAGCAGTAGAAGATATTATCTTCACCGTCGGATGCAAATCTACAGCAGGCGGCACAACCACCGGAGATTCTTCAGATTCAGTGTATTCGCGAATTTTCAATTTGACATTTTGATCCGCATCACCGTACACGCTTCTTGTCTCGCAAAAAGTATACGTCTTGAATCAGTTAACAAGTCTAGTTTTAGCTTAAAAATCAAATTGAATCAACACCTGAAAGAGCGCATCAAAAAGACATAAAATTGTAAGTGACTTAATAAAAAAAGAATGATCTACTACCTTACTAAATGTATTATGGTCATATGGAATCAGAAAAAGAAACACGAGCTTTAGTGAAATTAAAAGGTCAATTGGAGCGAATTACCTACGAAAACGATGAGAATTCCTATATTGTGGCCAAGGTAAAAGTATATGGATATACTGATTTGGTAACAATCGTTGGAAATATACCGTCACCTACTCCAGGTGAAATCCTTAATATGTCTGGCGAATGGGTGAACCATCCAAAATTTGGTATGCAATTCAAAGTAGTTTTTTGCGAATGCTCTGTGCCGGCTTCTGTTGCTGGAATAGAAAAATATCTTGGGTCAGGATTGATAAAGGGAATCGGATCCGTGATGGCAAAGCGCATCGTGAAAAAGTTCGGAGAAAAAACGCTAGATATTATAGAAGAATCCGTCGAAAAACTGCTGGAAATTGAAGGAATTGGTAGAATCCGCACCGAAATGATTGCAAAAGCATGGGAAGAGCAGAAAGAAATTCGTTCTGTTATGCTTTTCCTACAATCCAACGGCATAAGCTCCGCCTATGCAAGCAAAATCTATAAAAAATATGGAAATCAATCAATTGATATTGTGAAGAAAAATCCATATCGACTTGCGCATGATATTTTTGGAATTGGCTTTTTTACAGCAGACAAAATAGCCAAACAGCTAGGATTCGACGAAAAATCACCATTGCGTGCGGAAGCTGGAATTATTTTTAAGTTGCACAAACTGACCGACGATGGCCACGTCTATTATCCAATGGAAGATCTAATCTCACAATTAAAAGATATGCTAAACGTCGATGAATCTGTTTTGGGAATTGCAATGCAATCTCTTTTGGCTGAAAACAAGATTGTTATTGAAAATCTAAAAAGCGACGATGCGGAAATCCAAGGTATATTTTTGTCTGGATATCATTTTGCTGAAGTTCAAATCGCAAAAAAACTCGTCGAAATTAGAGATTTTCCTAAAAATATTGAAGAAAATTGTCTGGACGCAACATTAAAGTATATTCAGGAAAAATTGTCTATATCTCTCGCAAATAAGCAGATTGATGCGGTAAAATCAGCAGTTATAAACAAATTTTTAGTAATTACCGGAGCTCCCGGAACTGGAAAAACAACAATCATAAAGGCTATACTTGAAATTTCTGATATTGTCAGTGAAAAGATTCTGCTTGCGGCTCCAACAGGAAGAGCAGCAAAACGTATAACAGAAACAACCGGACGAGAAGCAAAAACCATCCACCGATTGCTGGAATTTGACCCTGTTAAAGGCGGTTTTAAACGAAACGAGGATTATCCGCTTGACTGTAGCCTAATTATTTTGGATGAAGCCTCCATGATTGATACATTGTTGATGAATCATCTGCTGAAGGCTATTCCAAAGTCGACAACATTGATTCTCGTCGGTGATACAAATCAGCTGCCATCAGTTGGAGCCGGAAGCGTTCTCATGGATATTATAGATTCTAAAGCTTTTGCTGTGGTTGAGTTAAACGAAATTTTCCGCCAAGCGCAGCAATCTGAAATTATCATGAATGCTCACAGAATAGTGAGCGGAGAATATCCAAAAATTGATAACACAGATGGCACGGATTTTTATTTCATAAAAGAGGATGATCAAGAGAAAGTTTTAAACAAAGTTCTTTCTGTAGTCAAAGATCGAATTCCCAAAAAATTTGGCTATGATCCGCTGAATAGCATTCAAGTGCTAACTCCTATGAACCGCGGTGTCGTCGGAACAATCAGACTCAATGAGGCTCTGCAGAATGCTCTAAATCCATGCGGTTTTGAGATCATTCGCAGAAATGGGCGATATCGTGTCGGCGATAAAGTGATGCAGATAAAAAATGACTACAACAAGAACGTTTTTAACGGAGATATAGGAATCATTACAGCAATAGATTCTGAAAATCAAACAGTTACCGTAAATATCGATGGCAATGACATAATTTATGATTACTCGGATCTAGACGAACTAATTCTGGCATACGCTGCATCAATTCATAAATCCCAGGGCAGTGAATATCCAGTAGTGGTAATTCCTCTAGTTATGGCGCATTATGTGATGCTGCAGCGAAATCTTATCTATACTGGAATAACAAGAGGTAAAAAACTAGTCGTAGTCGTCGGAAGCAAAAAAGCTCTCTTCGTTGCCGTGAATAACAACAAAGTATTCCAAAGATATACTCGGCTGAAACAACGTCTTGTTAGCCAACAATCAGTAAAAATGTAGTGTATACAGAATTCGCACGTTAAAAAAAATCATCTACTTACTTACCAAAAAAAATGCCTTTTATTTTGCGATAAGATGTATGTATTGATTGTACTAGCAGTTCTTTTTACAATGACTTTAATTATATGGGAGAAGAAAATGAAATTTAAGAAAATAATCGGTTCGACAGCTCTTGCATTGGTTCTTGGCATAACTGGCGTAGCAATCTTTACTGAAAATGTCAGCGCTACAGATGTTGTTCCTCAGAGTGCAGGCGAAAGTGTTATTCCCAAGGAAGAAAAACTTCGCCTTATCGGCAAATTGAAAGAAATTTTTCCTGATACTATTGTGCCACAGCATAGCATTTTGAACGGAGAATTATTAATTAGTAACTTTGCTTCAAGAATTCGACTTTCGGATCAACAAATACTTAGTGCGCTTGGTACAATAAGTGAAATGACCTGGATTACTAAGCTGAAGCTGCCTGCTGGTGTCTTGACATCGCTGGATTGGTTGAAACCACTTACGAAGCTAGAAGAATTGAGTCTTGGTGGCTTCGAAAAACTTGAGAGTTTAACGGATATTCCTCAAGAGCTTAAGCTCCTTAAAAAACTGAGACTGGTAGGATCCGGCATTACTTCGTTGGAAGGTGTGGAACGCTTTGATGAGCTGGAAGAGCTGGATCTGAGTTGTTGCAAAAACCTTGAGAATTTACGTTGTGCGCATAGTATACACGTGTCCCATGGGGGTTTAATTGGGGCGCAACGTGGTTTTCGTACTGTTCCGAATCAGTCCGTTCCGAATCAGCATCTGAAAAAGCTTAATCTGTCCGGGACTGGCATTGAAACGTTGGCAGGATTGGAACGCTTTGAGAATCTTACCGGGCTTGCTGTACGTGATTGCATACGGTACGACCGGAGAAGAAGTGAGAGGAGGAGTCTAATCATGGGAACCAAATAGAGGAAGAGATTCTGAAGTTTGAAGCTTTTGGAATACAGTCGGAGATAGACCGACCTGGCA
>JAISZX010000016.1 GCA_031284365.1 Holosporaceae bacterium | reverse complement strand
CGAAGCAATTAACTAACAAAAACAATTATCATTTGATCTTCAACAAAAACTTTCCCAGCGATTGACAGATCTTCTGGGAAAAAGTCCTGTTACATTGGTGGAGTTTCATCGAACAATCCTGGTTTTGGAGTGAAAATTACGATAGAATTAAAGTATCCCAATGTATTTTGGCTTTTAACTTTTGGCGTAAGTACCAGAAATTTAAATGCTTCCCGGGACGAAATACTCATTCTTCCATCGGGAAAGTAAATATGTTTCCCATAATAGTGTGAGCATTCAACCAAAATTTTCAACTCTCCCGGAGATATTTTCAGATCTTTATGTATTTTTGACGGATTAACATTCTTGGCGTACACAATTGAAGATCCCATATGATTACTCAACCATACTTCTATATTCGGAATCACACTGTGAATGTACGGAACAGCTAACCAAACAATACTGGCATTTCCGTTGCTTTCCCCGCGAATGCAGTATACCCATCCATGCGAATAGTGCCCCAACCAAAAATTTGAAAGAGCAGTTCCGTACCCTGTTTTTCCAGGATAAATCGTAAGAATTGCCACCGCAAAGGCATTTACTATATTTTGTAGAGTGACCCTTTGCCCACAGCTGACGCTCTGCAGCATGCCGGCCATGCAATGTGCACAAAATTCCATTCTTGATTGTACATGTTTGTATCTTTGGATGTCGCACATGTAATAAATAATCGCAATCAGTACCGGGATGGCAATGGCGAATTCGATAAAAATTGCTCCGATACGAGCTCTTCTAAGAGCCTGCCCCCACCCCCCGTTGTATTACTGTCATAATTTTAGACAACATTTCCACTCCAAAAGTTAAATATTCACTATTGTTACGCGAAGATGGTTAAAAAAGTATTAATAAATGTGTTAAAAAACTCGCTAACTTGTGGATGCAATGTCACGCAGCAGCGCTTTTATGCTATCGTTCGGCGTCAGCGCTGATATAAGATGAACCTTTTTCCCGTATTCTGATTTGAATTTTCTTTTTATGCTGGCTGCAGTTTTTGAATCTATTGAATCGGACTTGTTGAGAGCGATTATTTCGGGTTTTTTATCCAGCTCACCACCGTACATTTTTAATTCCTGACGAATTTTTTCGTAGGCGCTGAAGACATCGCTCTGGGTAATATCCACCAGATGAACTAAAACGGCACAGCGTTCTACGTGAGCAAGAAATTTATCGCCAAGACCACGACCTGCATGAGCTCCTTCAATTAATCCTGGAATATCAGCCAAAACGAACTCTTTATGATCAATATAGACAACTCCAAGCTGAGGCACAAGCGTGGTAAATGGATAATCTGCGATCTTTGGTTTTGCCCTCGTTGTTACGGACAAAAACGTTGATTTTCCAGCGTTTGGCAATCCAATTAGCCCAACATCGGCGATTAATTTGAGCTGCAACCAAACCCACAGCTCTTCCCCCTGCTCTCCCCTGTCGGCCCTGCGCGGCGCCTGATTTACAGAACTTTTAAAGCGATTATTTCCCCTGCCGCCCATTCCTCCGCGAGCAATTAGCGCCCTCTGACCTTCCTCAACGATATCAGCAATAACATTTTCACCGAATTCATCAAGAATTTCGGTGCCAACCGGAACTTTTAAAACGAGATCGCCACCACCGGCTCCGTAGCAATTGCTGCTACCACCATTTTCTCCGCGCTCTCCCTTGAAGTGCTGCTGATATCTGTAATCTATAAGTGTGTTTAAACGACTGGTACCTTCGAAGTATATATCCCCGCCTTTACCGCCGTCTCCACCGTCAGGCCCTCCATACTCAACAAACTTTTCACGTCGAAAACTCAGACAGCCGTTACCGCCGTCTCCAGCCTTCAAAAAAATTTTTGCTCGATCAAGAAATTTCATCTGTGCTCGTTAAAAAAACTTGCACAGACTACCATAATGCATAGCAATTTTATACTCCAAAAAGCGCGACTGTAACTTTCTTTTCTATTCGCTTTTTTTCAAGCTCATCGCGCCAACGACTTTTTTCGATATCGCTTGTACTATCAATGCCGGAATTGTTCCTAAAGTTGGCAATTTTCAAACAAGTATGCCCAGCAACATTGTCTACGAACGCCATAACACCTTCGTAGTCTATTCTATTACCAAAGAAATCAATCGACACAAGGTCATTCATATTATCAATTGGCAAACTTTTAACTCCATCCTTTATTTCATTATCCTTTAAAGACAGATATCGTATCGGAGGAATTTTCCCAGATTTAGAGAACATTGCACCAAGTATAGCATCGTTTATCGAACAATTATTTGCAATTAACGTGGTAATTGTAAGATATTCTCCAATCGACTCAGAAAGAGTTGAAGCGCTTTTGTCATCTATAACATTTCCTGAAATGTTTAGAGTCTTCAATTTTTTCATTTTCTGCACAGATGCAAGAATTAATTGCGTTACTTCCTTAGAAAATGCGTTCGACGAAATATCCAGTATCTCTAATTCGCTGAGAGATTCCAATGATTTTTGGAAAGACTCCGCCTGCTCGAACACTTTAACATGGTCGTGACTATCCAAACCTCCAAAAAACACCGCCAATCTCTGCAACTTCGATAAATTCCCTATACTTTCAGATAAAGAACCAAAAGCACCCTCCGGTGAAGACAGAAACGCTAACTCCAGAGTCTCGAGTTTTTTCGCTTTTCCAAGAGCTTCAGATATCTTTTCATAAACCTCTTCCTCTTTTCCTGTTGCTTTATACCATCCCAATGATATGCCACACAGATTTCCAGCAGATTCTGATATCAATTCTGCAAGTTTTTCTCCACCCTCATTGGAAATTTCCAACACAGTTGCGTTAAGAAATTTTATTTTCTTGTTACCCTTCAAAGCAGACAGAACCTCCTCGAGAGGTTCGCCTGAAAGTTCAGGCTGAACTATCGTTACTGACTCGAGTCCATCGTGCTTTTCCAAAAAATCAGCAACTAATTTATAATCTTCGTCGTTTTGAATATGGCATCTACGTATTATGATACTTTTTAAATTCTGCGGAGCAAATTTTTGTATATTCTCCAACTTTTCTGATGTAAGCACGACATCGTTTAATTCAATACTTAATAATTTTGGATATTTTCTGAAGAAATTCATATCTGAAAAATCTTCTTCCTTAGTTAAAGCTTTAACAGAGTATGCCTTATCATAGCCAAGCAATACTACCTTATCGCTTTCTATACGTACGCCAGCAACATTATCTGCCACCGTATCAGAAGCTGATTTTTTGAAAGGAAAGTAACCTTCTTCATCTAAACTTGAAGAAGACTCATTCTTTGGAAGACAGCTCTCCTCTGCGCCCTTCTTCGCAGCACTTTTTCGGACAGAATTTGGCGATCGCGCTCCTGCTCCTGATGAAGCGCTACCTGCTGCACTAATATCCTGAATTGCTAACGATAAAACCACTGTCGCTAACACTCTCCACAAGCCTCTATAAACACTCATCCTAAACCTCTGAAACTACTCTTGAGTTAGATCAAAACATAAAAAAGTAAAAAAGATCTGAACATTTTCCCATTTTCTTTTTTTTTATATATAATCATCCCCGTTATTAGGGATGCCGTATGTTTTTTATCGAAAAAATTAGAGAGCTTCTCTGCATGAATGATGAAGAAGCTGAAGTTGGACATGTTTTGGCAGCTGAAATTTTGCGCGACTATGATATTCGCGGTATATTTGGTGAGAATCTTTTTGCAAGCGACGCCTACGATATCGGATTGGCGTTCGGAACAGTCATTGGTCGCAAAAATTTAAAGAAAGTATGCGTTGGATATGATTGCAGAAAATCTTCCGATACTTTAGCTCGCAATCTCATAAAAGGACTAACAAACACTGGCGCAGAGGTAATATCGCTTGGATTGTGTCACACGCCAATGATGTACTACGGTGTGTATAAATTAAATCTTGATGCTGGAATTATGATAACAGGATCACATAATCCACCGGAATACAACGGTTTTAAAATCATGCTTGGAAAAGATCCGTTCTGTGGAGCAGATATAAAAACGCTCGGAGAAATGATAACCAATAAAGATTTTATTGAAAAAAGCGGTCGAGAAGTCGTTTTAAATCGAACCTTTTCAAATTATGTGTCTGATATCATTGAAGATTTTCATTTTTCTTCGGATGTAAAAGTCGCCTGGGACATTGGAAATGGAACCACAAGTAACGCCGTAAAAGCTATAACCGCAATGATTCCCGGGAAGCACCATCTATTATTCGAAGAAATGGATGGAAATTTTCCCAATAGATTGCCTGACCCAACCGTAGCAAAAAATATCGAATATTTATCGAAGTTCGTTTCCTACAACAATTTTGATATAGGTTTTGCCTTCGATAGCGATGGAGATAGACTTGCGGTTGTTGATTCAAGCGGACACATGCTATTCAGTGATCAAATTCTTGAAGTATTGGCAGTGGATTTTTTGAAAAAAAACCCGGGAGCTCAAGTTATAGCCGACATAAAATCTTGCAATCGATTATTCAATACAATAAGGAAAAGTGGCGGAATCGAAATAATGGAAAGAGCTGGACATTCTTTTATAAAAATGAGAATGAAGACGAGTAGAGCACTTTTGGCCGGAGAAATGAGCGGACATTTCTTCTTTAAAGACAGATGGTTAGGGTTCGACGATGGTATATATGCAGCTCTTAGGTGCTTGGAAATTGTCGGCAAAAACAAGGGCGCGTTTAACAATCTTGAACATGGATTCATTACTCCTGAAATACGCATCACGTGCGATGAAAGCAGAAAATTCAAAATAATTGAAGATGTAAAACGAAAATTAAAACGGGAAGGCGCAAATCTCATTGAGATAGATGGAGCGCGAGTCACTTCAGACCAAGGATGGTGGATATTGCGCGCTTCGAACACGCAAAATGCACTCTCGCTGAGAATCGAAGCAAATTCTGCCGACGATATGATAAAACTTAAGGAAAAAATTCATCATTATCTTGTCAACGAAATTAAAAACATAGGAGAAATTCTCAAAAATGAAAATGCATAACTCTAGGGAGACGTTATTATGAATAAGATTGTTAACTATCTTGAAAACCAAGCAAATTTCAACGATCTAAATAAAGTAAAACAGGCGCTAACCACGCTCGAATTAAAAATTGATCCGAAAAAAGTCATAATCATATCCGGAACCAACGGAAAAGGCACCACCTGCGCAACGCTGCAAACTCTACTAATTGAGTCAGGAAGATGCGTTGGGTTTTTCTCAAGTCCGCATCTTATGAAAATAAATGAACGCATAAAATTTAATGATGAAAACATTTCTGATGAAGATTTTTGTAAAATCTTCAAAAAAATTCATAAAAAAGTTGAAAACTTCAACCTAAGCTATTTTGAGTATCTTACATTGATGGCATGCTATTATTTTTTTGAAGTAAAAAAAGTTGATTACGCTATTTTTGAGGTTGGATTAGGAGGCATTTTTGATGCAACAAACGTTATTCCTCATGATATCAGCGTAATTACGCGACTTGGAATGGATCATGAAGCTGTTCTTGGCAACAATCTTCTGGATATTGCAAAAAATAAATTTGGAATAATTTCTGACAATAATATTGTTTTTCACACAAAATTTGATAATGACAAAGTTAAAAACTTAGCAAAAGAGGTAGCTGAAGAGCACAAAGCAAAATTTATTGAAGCGTACAAGTACGAATGTCTTGCCACTGTCGCTGAGCAATATGATTATCCTGATTTTTTCATAAATACGTCCCATGGAATTTTTAGAATGAGTCTGCAAGGAAAGCGAGCGGCTGAAAATATGTCATTGGCAATCACAATTTATGACTGCCTGATTGGCGATGTTCTCAACGTTATTCACGCAGTGGGCAAAGTCAATTGGCCAGGACGTATGGAAAAGATAGAATATAAAAATCGAGATATCTTTTTGTCCGGAGATCACAATCCACAGGGAATAAAAAGTCTTTTAGAAATTTTGAGATATTATAACTACGATCGCGTGCATTTTGTAATAGGTGTATGTAGTGACAAGAACCATCGTCTCATGCTTGAAGCATTATCTACGGTGGGAGGATGTGGTCGCTCGGTCATTTATTTAACTGAAACGCCGGTAAAAACCACGCCCTTGAAAGATTACGATAAGTCTTTTCTTGAATCTGCAAATTTTTCTTCTCCAGATCAAATAAAAGCGCTGGATGCCGCCATCTCAAATGCTAAGAATGAAGACTTGATAATTGTAACAGGGTCACTGTATCTGGTTGGAAAAATTTGTCATCACATAACCACTTCATCGTGGCTTTCATAATTTTTTGAGCTAAATTTTAAGCTAAAATGGTGGTACTTCAAAAGAAAGGCGGGGGAACAACCCCCTGCCCTGAAAAAGAAACCTTATATACAACCCAACAAAATTCCAAATGCTGTTACTGACTTTTTGCTCCAGCCAAGTCCAGCGCCAGTATTAGCAGCAGCGTAGGCGACGGCTGGAATATCTCCACTGCCACTCTCAGCATAGAGCGTCAACAATCCCATTAACGAGATAACGAAATTTACGTCATTACCAGTAACATTACCATTAGCAGCAGCTTGCCCGAAAGCAGTTAGTGCCCCAAATGCCGCAGTGCCCCAAAGTGGATCATTAACATTTGCAGCTCTCTTGGTGGAGAGAAAATTTTTCATTGTTGCTTTATTATTAATAATAAAATCAACTAGAAGACCATACTCCTTAGCATTATCAACAGCTCCGGCCAAAATCCCAGCAGCAGCAGCTAAATGAGCACGCAAAGGAGATGCTGCAACAGCACCACCTGCAACCAACCCCAAAGCAGTAGCCGCCAAGAAAATATTAGCACCAGCGGCAGAGTTATCCGCATTAGCGTATGCTAAACCAAGCAGAGTTGCCATTGGAGCAACCATAAACCCATTGTTGGCGGTAACAACGACGCCAGGTTTTGCACCAGGAAAAATATCAACATGTCTCAGCAAACTGTTATAAAAGTTCCTTACACCCTCAATAGCATTGGCATTAGCAGGAGTCGCAGATCTTGAAATCAACCACGAACCAGGCCCACCAGCAGGAGCAGCCACAGCTGGAGGCTCCGCAGCTCTTCCAGCAGGTGTATCAAAACGAAAATCACTAACATCCAGGGGGTTATTAGGATCATAGGCAGTCGGCCTATACATACAACATGAAGAAACTCCACTAAACAACGCGGATACAACCAACGTACTAGCAACAACACATTTTCTAAAATTATTCATTATTTAACTCCATTACTCTTATTAAAATCAATTTTTAAACACATTTATATGTTTCACAACACTTACGCGAACAGTCCAGGCATCAGACTTTAGCCGGACACGCTCAATCTCCTCAACTGTTAGCACATTTCCAGCAGCTCTTGCAACATCGAAACTACCGTAATTTAGATCAACGATCTTGCTACTGCGAACTCTGCGCTCAATTTCTCCTCTAATGACCACATGGCCGACGTTCTTTTCAACACCAAGAGCAACAATAGGCGAGCAGAACTTGGCGTTAGCGCTGGCTTTCATGCCTCCAACATTGCTGTTTATATCAAGCTTCGACCAGGCGACACCACCCTTCAAGAATAATAACGTTCCAATGCCATCGATGAAGAACCCAACTCTCGCACCGATAGCTGGAATGACACCGCTTCCCTTTAATTCAGCAGTAGCACCAGCTCTGATATTAGTTAAGCTGCCATCTTGGCCACTTTTCTTTGACTTGGCACCAAGGTCACAGGATAATTCACAACCAACATAACCGCTGCCGTATAAATGACCTACACCAAGAGCCAAATGTCCGGAAAAGTTATTAGAATTGCCACTGTAAATTTTCTGATCAACAGCTCCTCGGGCCCTATAATAGGTTGGTCCATAGTCCAAAACTTGTGTTGCTGCGCAATACGAAGCAGCTTGAGCCAAAATATTTCTAACTCTGTTTTCTTCAGTAGCTCCCCAGTTCCTATTAGCAAAGCCAGAAACTCGCACCGTGTGATCCTTATTAATCGCCTTCATGCTATTATGCGATACGCCAAGGCCGATGACTCCGTAAACCCCTTCGTGATTATCTTTCGTGCAACAGTTATCCTCCGCGGCTGGTTCTTCGTTAGCAGCATCTACAGCTGAATCAGCAACAGACGCTTGCATTAAAAAAGCAAAACAACCGAAAACAAAAAACCTCTTTTTCATAAACTCACTCCAAATTAACAATATTCACGAGCATATCTTTTTTTTTTTAAAATGCAACTATTTTAGTTTTTATTAATTGAAGTGTTGTTTTATATACACACCACTTTTTCATCAATGAAGTGCAACAAAAATTAAGCTTTATGTTAAGTAATATAACATCCGAAGAATCTTCTGTATGTTGCATAAAAACAAATTCTATGTCTTACGGATACAAAAAAATAAAAATAAATTGAATCATCCATCTAGAAAAATGATAAACTACAATGTGGTATTATACTTGGAAGCGATCACTGGAGGTAATATGGATAATGATATTTTGTACAACGCGATGCGCCGCGCAAAAATGCTAGGAGCCGATCAAATTGATATTTTAGCGGTTGAAGATAACGCAATTTCTGTATCGACGCGTCTTGCAAATCTGGAAAATGTTACGCGATCAGAAACAATAAGCATAAAAATGCGCACTTCTCTTGGAAAGCGAAGCGCAGTCGTCATAACAAATAACGTTGATGAATTAAAGAAGGAGTCTTTCGTTCAGAAAGCTGTTTTTGCAGCAAAAAATGCCCCAGAGGAAACGACTGAGTTTCGTCCGAATCCAAACGAATTATGCAAAAATTTCGCTAAAATTGATGTTTGCGATACGCAGACGGTATCTTCGCAAGATCTTATAGATGCCGCGCTGGAATGCGAGTCAACAGCTTTGCAAATCAACGGAATTACTAACTCAGAGGGAGCAAAAGCAAGTCATTCACGCTCAAAAATCATTCTGATGAAGAATGATGATTTTTTTGCCGAATACGATAGGACATTCAATCAACTTTCTGTTGTAACACTAGCTGAAAAAGATGGTTTTTTGGAGCAAGATTATGACTTTTCTGAAACAGTCTATTGGTCTGACTTAAAAAATCCACAGCTGATTGCAAAAGAATCAGCGGAAAGAACATTGCGTAGACTTGGCGCCAGAAAAATCCAATCGTGCAAAGTACCAGTAATATTTGATCGCAGAGTTTCCAGTCAGTTGCTTGGTGATTTTGTTGCCGCGATCAGCGGTGGATCTGTTGCAAATGGCATCAGTTTCCTGAAAGACAAATTGTCACAGAAAATTTTCAGCGACGAGGTTTCGATCGTTGATAAATACTCAACCGCCCGCGGATTGCGGTCACGTCCATTCGACTCCGACGGACTTGAATGTTCCGATACTATTGTTGTGCAAAGTGGTGTGCTTCAATCATTCATTTTGAATATGAAATACGCCAATAAATTGCGAATGAAATCAACAGGGAATGCGCTTGGATTCGACGGCGTTGCTCCAAATAATATATGCATAGAAAACGGAACCAGATCATTTCAAGATCTTTTAAAATCGGTGAAAAACGGACTATATGTTGTGGAAGCGCTTGGCAACGGCCTTAACATTGTCACAGGAAACTACAGTCAGGGAGCAGTCGGCTTTTGGATAGAAAATGGAGAAATAGCATACCCAGTTAATGAAGTTACCATTGCTGGTAATTTTATCGAAATGCTCTCAAATTGCAAAGTTGCGAATGATCTAAAAATAAACTCTGGAATTGACGCGCCATCTCTTCTTTTGAACGAAATAGTTGTCGGAGGAGTTTAGTGTGAAAAAAAATACGGAGGCTAGAAGCAACTCAAAGTTCTACTCTCCAGTTGTCGCAATTGGTCTTGAAAAGAATGTCGGCCAAGCAGTCGTCAGAGGAGAAGTTGAGCACAGATTGCGTAGGAGTAAGGTAATTCACTTAGATTATGGTTTAGCACAATTTCAAGGAGCTATGGGTGTTCAATCTCATGCTTACTTGAGTGAGCATGTTCAGCTGAAATCTGATGCTTGGACTGTTCGCTTGAGTGTTGTAAAGCATATAAACATGTTTAGGAATTAGTTTTAGATAAAAACGGATTGGTTAGGGAGTGTTTTGTTGCCCCCTAGCCTTTTTAACACGTTCAATAGCTGAAATGCTCTCATATATGTTGGCTTGATTTTTACAAGAAGACATGATATGCCATAACGCAATGCACACGGTGGGGCAGTTGATGGACGGACTACTAAATCCGAGTTCGGATTTCGTTTTTGCGAATCTGTTTGGCGCAGAGAAGCACAAGAAGGTGCTTATGTGTCTGCTGAACGCGATTCTGCAGGGAAAGCCGCACATTAAAAAAATCACTCTACTCAATCCGCAGCACAAGAAACAGAGAAAAAACGGCAAATCCACCACGTTGGATATCGAAGCTGAAGTTGACGATAAGACAATTGTGGATATAGAAATCCAGTGCAAGCGCGATGGAAATCTTGTGAATCGAGCGTTCTATCATCAGTCCCGCATGACGAAGGACGAGCTAGTAATGATATGTTTTCGGTTTGGATGTTCTTTCTAAAAAATCCGGAACTGATTCCGGAGGAATTTATAACAAAGGTTCCGGAAGTGCACGAAGCTCTGGAAGAACTGAAAGTCATGAGCATGGATAAAAAATTCAGAGCCGCCTACAGAGCTCATATCAGGGCTCAAAACGATCAAACAAGCCGTGAAGCCAATGCCGAAGCAAGAGGCAGAACTGAGGGAAAGGCTGAAGGCATAGCCGAAGGCGAGCTTAAAAAAGCAAGAGAGACTGCCCGTGCAATGCTGGCAGATGGTGTACCGGCGGACACTGTTAGTAAATACACAGGCCTAGGCGTTGACGAGATCAAAGCAATTAACTAACAAAGGTTAATGATAACATACCGAACTAAAGTAAAAAATCCGAGCTTTTATTTTTTTCTTGACTTTTTTCAGTAAGTGTGAGACAATACATATTCGTAAGAGTTGAACGATCTAAAGCTCTGCAAAAAATTAAACTGGTTGGGTGTGTCACTGCTTTTTGTTCTCGTTGTAAGCTAGATATAGCGTGCTTGGGATTAGGATTGCGGCTCCGATCAAAGCATTGGTCTGCGGCACTTCCGCGAAGAAGATGAACGCGAAGATTGCGCTGAGGAGAAACTCCACATATCTAAATGGAGCTAGCGCAGATAGGTCGGTTGCGCTAAATGCTTTAAAGATAAAGTATTGTATGAGATTCCCTCCTGCTCCGAGTAAAAACAGCATAGAGCATTCGAATGGGGTAGGGGTTTTCCATACTAATAGCGCCGGGATGAAAGTTAACGCACTTGTGACGATTGCAAAATACAGGAGCATGGTTATACGTTTTTCGTTGTCTACGATTTTTTTTATCATTACGTCTTGTACCGCGAATAAAAACGAGGACAAAATTGGTATTATATACAACCATTTAAACGAAACAACTGTCTCTCCATCGTACAGCGTGATAAACGATAATCCAAGAAAACCGATTATTGTCGCGATCCATCGCATAAAAGATACTTCTTCTCCAAGGTAAAAAATTGAGAGAATAAGTACGAACAGCGGAATGGTCCATAAAATTGCGACAACCTCAACCAATGGAAGATATATTATTGAATAAGTATAGAGAAAAATGCTGATTGCTCCAAGGAATCCTCTGATTATATTAAATCCGAGTTGCTTACTTTTAAATACTTGCTTGCCCTCTGATATTGCGAAGGGAAGCAAAGTTATGAACCCGAAAAAAAATCGGAAAAAAATAACTTGGGTTGCATCCAGCCTTTGTCCCATAAATTTCACAATAATATCATTTGCACAGCCAACGGACATTACCATCATAAGGAAAAATAATCCTTGATAGTAACCTTTGCTATTTAAGTTCATGGATCACCAACAATTACAGTTTAGATAAAATACAACATTTAAGAAAGAAAGGAAAGAAAAAATGACATTAGTATTTGATTGGAGTTCTTCGTTTTACGAAGAAAAAAAACAGTGGCGCGGTGATGAAGAAATAATTTCTTTGGAAATTTTTCAAAAAGAATGCGGATTTGCCGTTGCAAAGGTATCGATTGGCACAAAGAACGCCGATCGATTGCTGGATAAAAAATACGTGAAGATTGGAATGGAAACACAAAATGGCGTGAAGTTAATTTTCTCCGGGAGGTTAATCGCTTTTCCAGTCGGATTCGGCAGTGCTACAACGCAACTTGAATTCATATCGGAACCAGATGATTATCAGGAGCAATTGTCAAAATTCTCTCGAAAAAAATTCAAGGAATATCAATCGGTTGATAATCATTCGTTATGTGGAGACAATATCCTGTTCGACGATCTATTTTTTTCGTCGCAGGATTTCTCGAATCCAACGATTTTTTTGGAGGGAAAAAATAAAATTTTTTACTGGGATATGAAAAATGGAAAATTATCGCTTTCTGATATAAATCGGGGACGAAAAAATTTCGATATCAATGGCGATGAAATTTTGCAGGATTCCATTAAAGTGAGAATAGCGCGCGAACCATACAGCGTAGTAAATTTGAAAGTTTCTGCTAGTTGGGTTCAACATGAGTACGGAATTATAGATGTACTACCGATGATTGCGGCAAAATTCGATCGAAATGTTATCAATTCGCTTACGAATATAAAACCAGCCATTGAAAATATTTTTTCCGAAAAAAATGGATATAAGTTAGCTTATTGTAATATAAGGGAAATAAAATCACAGGAAATTTCAAAAAATTATCCGGTTATTTCTCCGGATTTTGGGGTGCAGGAAAATCCGGATGCCGAAAGAAAAAAAGTTAAATTCAAACGTTTTTATTTTGATGGAAAGTTTATCCTTAACTGGACGTATAAACAAAAACGTAGGGAAAATGTAAGTGTGAAAATTTTGAATCCGTCGTCACCGCATGGTCGCGAGAAAAATCTTTACTTGCGGCTGAACGCGATTCAACTACCAAAAAAATATCCGGTTTGGAATCATTTCACCTACTACGGATGCAGTGATAAAATTCTGTACAAAGATAGTATTTTCGAATGCGTATCTCCACATATTTCCGCGGAAATTTTTGAGCATGACAAATGGATGTTCGTGCAAAAAATTCCGGATGCACTGACAGACGACATGAGCTCATCATTTTTTGCAACGGATCGCGGAAAAAATGCGATAAAATACGCGATTCAAAAAGCAATTGCGCTGATAAATTATTCATCTCGACATGTGGAAATCGATTTTTGTGTTGAAGCGAAAAATTTTATCTTCGCAGGCCTCGATGACCAAATTACTATCAACGATGGCAGGTTTAAAAACGGGTATATCTCCGGAAAAATTACTAAAATGCGATTTATCGGAGATGCTGATCAAAAAATAATAAAATTCACAATTGGATGCTGCGTTGCAGACCTATCCGACAATTTCGATCGGTTGAATTTCTACGAAATCGATGTTACGGAAGACGAAAATAAAATAAATCCGGCTGATATCGTGCGAAAAATCGAAATAAAAAATACGCCGGAAGAGCAGATTGAGATTTTATCAAATGAAAACGCGCGCAACAGTTCAGAATTGCAATCAGTACTGAAAAAGCATGGGACGAAAATCAAAATTTCATTGCATCCGCTGAGCACAACGAGGGTGGTCACAAGAGAAGTTCGACTGCCGGATATAGAATTAAATTAATAACGGGGAGAAAAAATATGACATTAACACGCGGAATTAGAGCGTTGTCAGCGGGATATTATCGCGATTTTTCGGATGTTCCTGATACTGACGAAAATTTATCAACATGCATCGTGCTGGAATCGAATAATGACGATTGTTGCGCAAGTTTGGCGAATTCTTGGCCAGATTCAATCGCGCTGGATGCAAGCATGAGTCCGGTTGAAATAACGAGTCGCGCCGTTTTGGAGCGTATCGAAAATCGAGATTTGTTGGGTAGAATTGCTATCTACGATGATCCGAAATTTGATGTGCAATCGCATATACAAAATGTGAAATCATGCTGTTCGGAAATCGTTATAAACTTCGAAAATACGGGAAAATATGTGTTGGGAAACAGTACGTTAGCATTTTTTGGGAAAAATTTTGACGATTATCAACTGGATTTCCAATCCGATCATTTATTCAAAAAGGAGTTTGTTGTTTGTCGAGGATCGATTCAAGAAATTGCGAATGAAAAAGGATTTTTGCAGCATGAAAATAGTTTCACCGAATGCAAAATTTATCCCTACGGTGGGTTGTTTGGATATGGAATGCACCCAAAGCAAATGGAGTCGTGCATTTTTCGCACAGTGATGGATGGACGTTCGCCCGGCCTGCGAATATCTCCGCTGAGTGCGCTGCGAAGTTTGGGAATTGACCCAACTGAGGATCAAAGACAGGAAGTTGGATACAAATTTGTTGGTGTAAAGAATTTTTCAGAATCACAAAAAATCAATCTATACGACGAATTGAAAAATGGATTTTGTAAAATAGAAGTAACTAACAGAAATATAAACGAAAAATCTATGTACAAAAGTAATGGCATTTTTCATATGCCAAAAACAAATTTAATTACCATTAATTTTATACCAGTTTAATACGAAAGGAGAAATTATGAATTTCACAAAAGCAGATTTAGACATTCTTGCGCGTACCATATACGGAGAAGGACGCGGAGAATTGCACAGGTTCGGGATCGCATCGCCGATCGCGATCGCAAATGTCATAGTCAATAGAATGAAGAAAAATTTCGCGAAGACAATAGCTGACGTTTGTCTAGCGCAGTATCAATTTTCCTGTTGGAATAAAAATGATGTAAATTACGATAAAATAAAAAATGTTACGGATGGAGATTCTGTCTTCAAAATTTGCAGAGAAATATCGGAAAATGTGCTGCAGGAAAAATGGCCGGATCTAACTGATGGCTGCGACCATTATCATGAAAAAACTACTAAGCCGTTTTGGGCGGCGTATCGTGAGCCGAAAAGAATTTTTGGATCGCATAACTTTTATGAATTAAGGAGAATAAAATGAGTAAAGAAAAACAATACAATAACAAAATAAATATGTATAACGTATATAATCGCAACAAAAGACAAAACATCATGGTCATTAGCGCTGCGCTTGGATTGATCTTTTGCTTGCTGATGCTAACTTCCTATAAAAAAGATTTACCGGGTGAAGTCGTTGGAATTATTTCCACCATATCCGGAATTTTTGGAGCTTGCCTCAAGGATGCCTACAGCTTTGAATTCGGATCATCCCGTGGTAGCAAGGACAAGGATGAAAAAATCTCATCCACTCTACTCGAAAAAATCAAATAGGAAATTTGGCGCAGTCTTTCAATGAAATTGCATGCAATGCACTAGTATAGTAGACTCACCATCATGTTTATTCGGTTTTTTTATATGATGTACAGGGTAGAAGAAAAAGTTATCGCTTGGCTTACGAAATTAGCGAAAAAAGTTAGTGGGTATGACATTATCATATCTGTTCCAGCTGTATGGATATTTCTCTTTTTCATCTGTCCCTGTCTCATTTTAATAGAGATAAGTTTTTCTGAAAGCGTCATTGCATCGCCGCCTTATACTTCCATTGTCGATTGGATTTCAGGACATATTTTGCAGTTTCGAATGAATCTTTGGAATTATATGGTTCTCTTCACGGATGAGATGTATATTCGCGGTTTTATAACATCAATTGTGATTGCTGGAACATCTACAATTTGCTGTTTATTGATAGGTTTTCCAATGGCTTACGCTATTGCCAGAACTTCAGAGAAATATCGAAATATTTTGCTAATGCTGGTTGTACTTCCATTTTGGACGTCGTTTCTGATAAGAGTTTATGCATGGATAATGTTACTCAGTCCATGTGGATTTATAAACAATTTGCTGATTAAGTTTCACCTGATTGATGCTCCGCTGCAGCTTATGAATAATTCATTTGCTGCTTGCGTCGGAATTATCTACGCGTATCTTCCGTTCATGATTTTTCCGCTGTACAGTGCAATAGAAAAAATTGACTATTCATTAATTGAGGCAGCATATGATTTGGGAAGTTCGCCGATTACCGCTTTTTTTTCGATAGTTGTACCGCTTTCCGCTCCCGGAATATACGCAGGATCCGCATTGGTGTTTGTTCCCGCGATTGGAGAGTTCGTTATTCCGGAATTATTGGGTGGAGCGCAAACTCTAACGATTGGCCGCCTTGTTTGGAACGAATTTTTTGGAAATATGTCATGGCCAACGGCTGCATCACTGTCGATAATGTTGCTTGTGTTCGTGGTGTTTCCAATAGTTTTTGCCCAGAAACGCAGAGAAATAAAATTATTGTCTGGAGATTAATATGCAATTTAGGTTGTTTGTAGTACCATTTTTACGGTTCGTTGCTGATGCAGTTCCAAAAATCTCAGTTATAATTCCCGTTTATAACTATGCGAAAAAAGACAAAGTTATCGTGGTTGGAAGGGTTGCTGATTTTATTGAAGGATTGACTGATGCGTTTTAGACGATCTAATTTTGCGCTGTTTTTTGGATATCTTTTTTTATATTTTCCATTGATTTGTATTGTTATCTACTCTTTTAATGAATCGAGACTGGTGGCGACGTGGACAAGATTTTCACTGAAGTGGTACAAGGCTCTTGTATCTAATCCGATAATTTTACGAGCAACTTTCACGAGCATTAAGGTGGCGTGTTTTTCGGCAACTGTATCTGTGATCCTAGGAACAATGGCGGCTATAGTCATAACAAGATTCGAAAGATTTAGAGGAAAGACACTGTTTGTTGGAGCAATCACAGCTCCACTGGTTATGCCAGAAGTGGTAACTGGGCTGTCATTACTGATGCTTTTCACAGGGATGGAGAAAATTTTTGGGTGGCCAGTTGGAAGCGGCACGACAACAATCACGATTGCCCACATAACATTGACGCTGTCCTATGTCACTATGCTGGTGCAGGCAAGATTGCAGGATCTCGATAAAGCAATAGAGGAGGCTGCGCTGGATCTCGGAGCATCCCCACTGAAGGTGTTTTTTGTAATTACTCTACCAATGATTTCTCCCGCTATTATTTTGGGATGGCTGCTGGCTTTTGCCCTATCTTTGGATGATGTGGTCATTGCAAGCTTTGTCGCGGGGCCAGGAGCGACGACTCTTCCAATGATTGTGTTTTCTAGTTTGCGGTTTGGAATATCGCCTGAAATCAATGCGTTGGCAACAATTTTAATGGCGGTTCTATCGGTTGGAGTCGTAATTTTCGCTGTTTGGACATACAAAAAAAAGGTATGAAAAAAGTATCTGATGGCGAAAAGCCACATTACCTCGGACATCGGCACAGATTACGGAAAAAATTTGCGATTAATCGAACATGTTTGTCCGATTATGAGCTGCTGGAGTTGTTACTTTTTTTCGTGTTTTCAAGAAAGGATACCAAACCACTAGCTAAAAAACTTCTTGAGAAATTCAAATCGATCCGTGAATTAATTCTTGCTGATCAATCTGATTTAAAAAACATTGAAGGAGTTGGAGAATCATCGGTTCATCTACTTTTGCTGATTCATGAAATTTTCAATCGCATGTTGTTTGAAAAAATTCAGGAATCAACTTCCATAGCGTCTACTTCCCAGGTGTTTGACTATTATAGAAATCTACTAGAACAGCAGAAAAAAGAGCAATTTCGCGTTATGTTTTTAAATAACAAAAACAAATTAATTGCCGAAGAGCTTATGCATGAAGGAACGGTCAATAACACTGCAATATATCCTCGGGAAATTGTCCAAAAAGCATTAAATTACGGTGCAAGTGCAATCATTATGGTACATAATCATCCCGGAGGTGATCCTCAACCCTCTCGACAAGACATAATAATGACAAAAGCAGTAAAGGAGATTGTTCAAAAGCTTGATATAGCTCTTCTGGATCACCTAATTATCGGAAAAAATAATGTGGCTTCTTTTCGCGATATCGGGATAATTTAACGAATAACAGTTTTTAAAATTGGTGATAATACGAAAAAATACACAGCTCATATTGACTTATAAATTTTTCGTTATTCCACGGTGAAAAAAGTAATTTGAGCATAATAAAAATCAAGCAAAAACAAATAGATAGATAATGTGGGCATAAAACAGGCAAAGGAAAGTAACCCTATGAAAAACCATGTTTTTTACCCTCGTTTTTGGTAGTTATCCACAGAGTTATCCACAGGCTCTGTTAAAAACAATTGTTATGGACAGCAGCATATTTTATGTAAATATGATTCACCAATATTAATGAATCCTTCTTGTATGTTTAAAAAGTGAATTGGTAGTGTTTCTGCGTTGAGTTTTGATGAATTTTTAAAATTGGATGGGCAGGTTTGGCTGGACTTTTTTTATCAGGCAAGTGATTATACTCGGTTTGGTTTATATAGGCGGTTATATGATGCTGCCATTAGGCAGTTGAATTCTGTGAGAGCAGCTCTGTAACAGTTTGCGACACCGGATCTGAAAAAATTCTGCAGATCCGGATGCTTTTTTGTTCGAGAAATGATTATGGGATCGTTGAAATCTAAAAAATCTCAAAGTCACAGCGGTATTTGGAGTTCAACAGTCCCAAATGTGTTAGTGTTTTTGTATAACCATGAGATCTATCTTACTTGCAAATTTATTAACACCACGACGCGGCCAGAGTTTAGAGCCTCTTTCCTCCATCACAAATTTTATATCATCTTTTGTGTCGATTCCAAAACACTTCTTTAAGTTATCTTTATTATCATTTAAGAGCTTAATTTTATTCTCTGGGTAATTGTCATTTGGCCACAAAATATAATGGAGCCCGTCGTTCTCTAAAGTTTTAGGGTTTTCCTTATAAAACAAAATTCCATCTCCTATTTGGAAGCGTTCCCAATCTGTTGGGAGGGGTTCTTTAAAATATTGATGGAATGTTCCCAGAATAGGTGAAGAGACTAAAAATCCACCGGGTTTCAGAAGCCGAATAGCTCCTTTAATTGCTTTTCGATTGAAAGAATGATGGTAATCTACGTTCTCGAAGATAATGTAATCATATTGTTCTTCCTTAAATTTATTGCCTATCTGTAGAATATCGCACTCTACATCCGGTTTGCTTTTTGGGTCAATATTGACCAACAAATAGTTTTTCTGCATATCTCCATATGCTGCAGAAGCGTACTCAGGCTGTTCACACAACGTTCCCCTTCCGGAACCTACAATGAGAATTCTGGGCAAACCATATCCGTCAACATATTTAAAATATTCATCTTCACTATTATGTACTGGTTGTACCGCAACAATAGATTGAATAAAAACGAAAAAAACACCATATTTTAACATCAGCGACCTCATTTAATTTACAATATACTCATTTGCAATTAGAATCCTGATGAAGTCGCAGGAAAGCTCAACATTGCTGCGGCAAAGAAATTCCATTCCCCACCTAGAATGAATCTATTACATTAATATTGCATAAAAAAATTAATTTTTAGTTACTTTTTAGGTCCATACAATTATTTTTTATTCAAAAAAACATTGTCTTTTGTTTTTTTTAGAGCAAGCAGAAAATTTGCCGATATTTAGCTCGCCATTTCATAACTGAAAAATGAGAGTTTTTGTTGTAAAACTGTAAATAATTCCGAGGCTGGTTTCAGAGAAATCGAAAAATTTGTCGTTTCCGATTGTGACATCGGCATAGTTACACCGGATCTGAAAAAACTATGCAGATCCGGATGCCTTTTGCTCAATAGGCGGTTTCGAGATCCTGTTGGTTCGGCCTACATTGACCACTAAACCTGTTGCGAAAGCCTAATGGAGCTCAGCAGTCTCAGGTACAAAAAATGCCTTATTCAGCAGCTCTATTATTTAAGTCGTTCTGTTCATCTTTGGTTAGGTTGGCAAGTATACTTCCACGATCAAGTGCATAGCTTAACTTGAAAAAGAATTTTTGTCGTATCGACTTATCTAACGACAAAAAGAAAACCCGCTGTTCCTGATTATTTAACTCAAAAAAAAGCCTACGTTTATCTTGCTTGCTTGACATAAGAAAAAGCTTGCATTGAGTATCATGATCTAATATAACAAAAAAAATTGACTGCTCCATTTGGTCAAGCTGAGTAAATGAATATAGCTTTTCATCCGCACTCAATCGAGCAAATTGATCAAATTTATTGCGTATGACCAATAATGCAAGGAGATCTCGTTCATTTTGCTTACTCAATCCAGATAAGAAACTTCTCTGCTCTTGAAAACTCAATTTAGCAAGTAAATCTAGCTTATCTTTTGTTTTTAATTTAAAAAATAGATTGCTCTGTTTATCACGGCCAAGTCTATCACGGTCAAGTCTAACAAACAAAGTGTGCTGACTTTCCTGATCAAGTAAAGCAAAATGACGCTGCTGACTATCCTCAGACAACGTATCAAAATAATTTATCTTAATTGCTGGACTAAAGCAATCAAAGTATTTATCAACAAGAGTACTATCCAACGCAGCAATTAAAGGTAGCTGTTTATCAATACCCAAATTACCGACTAAAATCCTACGACACTGTGGATTCAAGGGACCAAGCAAAGTCTTCTGTCGATTCGGTTGCAATATAGCAAATAAAGGCAGCTGTTCATCTATATCCAATATACTAAATAAAATATCCTGCTTCTGTTCACTCAGATTGATGAAGAACTCATTTTGTTTATCCATCTTTTTATGATAATAAAAAGAAGTCTTCATTCTACTAATTTTACTAACTTCAATTTGTCTTTCATCGTAATACATCGCTGAAATACTACTCATAAACAACAAAGCACCAAAACAAACTGTTTTTTTCATAATTACTCTCCATTTACTAACAAATACATTGTACACATTATTTGATTAAAAAGCAATAATGAATTGATACAACAATACGTTTTTTTGCGAAGAGCACAAAATGTACCGATGTCAGCTGCCTAATGTGTTGCTAAGCCAAAAATAGTATTTTCATTCTCATCAAATAGATAACAATTTTCGATATTAAATCCAAATCGAACAGAGCTTCCAACTGGTTCAGTAGTCACCATCTTTTTGCTTTTCACGACAACCGGAGCCCCGTCCTTCATGGCTATGTGAATGAATCCCTCTCCTCCAAGGTTTTCTGATAGAATGACGGTGCCAGTTAGTCTGTTGCCGAAGAAAAGGGAATTTTCTGCAAGTATTTCTATGTTTTCCGGACGAATTCCAAAAAAATACTTCGCATCGGTGTCGTATTCTATATCTTCACGTCTAAGAAACGAGACTTGTTCGCCAGTTTGAGTTTGAAACATAGATAGCTTTCCCATATGTTTTACGAATGAAACTGGAAAGATATTCATTTCGCTGGATCCTATAAATTTTGCAACGAATATATTTACTGGAGAATTATATAGTTCCAACGGAGACCCAACTTGCTCGATCGATCCATCTCTCATAACAACAATTTTATCTGCAAGAGTCATCGCTTCGGATTGATCATGTGTGACGTAAATCATTGTTGTTTTCAGCTGCGCTTTTAATTTTGCAAGTTCGTAGCGCATTTGACAACGTAAAGCAGAATCAAGATTGGACAGAGGCTCATCGAATAAAAAGGCGTACGGGTTTCTAACTATGGCTCGACCTATGGCGACACGTTGTCGCTGTCCACCGGAAAGCTCTTTTGGTTTGCGATGAAGTAAATGATCGATTTTTAAAATTTTAGCCGTGTTGGTTACGCGTTTTTCTATTTCAATTTTTGTGAATTTTCGAACCTGCAGCGCAAATGCCATGTTTTCGAAAACAGTCATGTGCGGATACAAAGCATAGGACTGAAAAACCATTGCGATTCCGCGTCCACCCGGAGGAACATCGTTCACTACTCGATCACCTATGTATATTTCACCGGAATCCACTTCTTCGAGGCCACAAATAAGCCTCAATATTGTGGATTTTCCGCATCCAGATGGTCCAACAAGAACTGTGCACTCTCCGTCTTTCATGGTTAAGTCCACATTTTTGATGATAACGCTATCTTTAAATGATTTACTAACATTTTTTAAAACTATGGACGCCATTTTTCTCTCTATCAATCGTTATCTATCAATCTTACTGCTGAGACCACTTTTTCATCCTTATCTACTCGAAACAAAATTACCCCCTGGCTTGCACGTCCCGTAATTCTTACGCCATCAACTGGGCAGCGAATTAATTTACCGCTATCCGTTACCAACATTACCTGATCTGATTCACTCACAGGGAAAACTCCGACAACAGCTCCATTTTTCTCGCTCATACCGATCGTTTTTACACCTTGAGCGCCGCGGCTGCAAGTTCTGTACTCAAAAGACGAAGTTCTTTTTGCGAATCCTTTTTCTGTAATCGTCATTAGTATCTGCTCTGCGTCTCTCATCTCTTCATACTTTGGAGGAGCTTCCATTACCTGATCTTGAATGATTTCTTCACTGCTACGTCTCAACCAATTTGAATATTTTACATATTCTTCGCGCTCGTCTGCACTCGAGGTTCCATTATTCAAAATCGCCATTGAAATAACTTCATCATCGCCGAGTAATTTTATCGCGCGTACGCCAGTCGACGACCTGCTATTAAATACTCTAAGATCACTCAGAGGGAAACGAACGCATCTTCCTAGTTTTGATGAAATCAATATATCGCTATCCTCTTTGCAAAAAGCAACTGAGATTAGCTTCTCGTGAGGCTCGAGCTTCATTGCAATTTTGCCTTTGGTATTTACATCGGCGAAATCTTTCAGTTTGTTTCTTCTTACGGTGCCGTGTGACGTTGCGAACACAATATCGTATGAATCCCACGCAGATTCATCTTCTGGAAGTGGAAGAACAGTTGATAAAGCCTCATTCTCTTTTATGGGAAACAGGTTTATGAGAGCCTTTCCTTTTGATTGGGCAGTCGAAAGAGGTAGTTTATACACCTTCATCTTATAGGCAATCCCTGCAGTCGAGAAAAATAAGACAGGAGTATGCGTATTTGCAACAAAAATATCGTGAACGAAATCTTCTTCCTTTGTCGTCATGCCTGTCTTGCCTTTTCCTCCGCGTTTTTGCGCGCGGTAGGTACTCAACGGAACTCTCTTTATGTATCCGCTGTGGCTTATCGTGACCACCATCTCTTCTTTCTGGATGAAATCTTCATCGTCTAAATCTACGCCTCCGTCCTCTATTATGGTTCTGCGTGGATTTGCAAACTCTTCTTTTATTCGCACTAATTCATCACGAATAATTTGCAAAATCCTTTCTTTGGAGCCCAGAATATTCAACAGGTCTTTTATTTTATCGGAGAGCTGTTTTAATTCGTCTGAAATTTTTGTTCTTTCGAGACCGGTCAGACGATGCAGTCTCAGATCTAGGATAGCCTGTGCCTGAGCTTCTGTCATTTTGCATATACCATTCTCGTAGATGCTGTTTGGGTCATTTACGAGGCGAACCAGTGGCTCGATATCCGCAGCTGGCCACTCTTTGTTCATAAGAGTTTGCTTTGCAGTCGCCGGATCTTCGCTGGCTTTTATGATTCTGATTACTTCATCGATGTTCGCGACAGCTATTGCCAAACCTATCAACAAATGTGCGCGATCTCTTGCTTTATTTAGTTCGAACCTGATACGACGTACAACAACCTCATTGCGAAAATCCAGGAACGCCTTCAGGATTTCCATCAAGTTCATTAATTTTGGACGACCATCATGAAGCGCTAACATATTGACTCCAAAAGATATTTGGAGAGGCGTATTTTTGTACAGCTGATTCAGTACAACATCTGCATTTACATCTTTCTTCAATTCAATGACAACACGAACTCCTTCGCGATCCGATTCATCGCGCAGATCGGAAATTCCTTCGATGATTTTTTCATTCACAAGGTTCGCTATTCTCTCGACCATTTTCGCTTTATTGACCTGGTACGGAACTTCTGTGACGATAATTGCCTGACGATCTTTGCGACTCTCTTCGATCTTTGTGCGCGCCCGTATTATCACGGAACCGCGTCCAGTTTTAAACGCTGAAAAGATCCCACCGCGACCAACTATTATTCCACCAGTGGGAAAATCTGGTCCTTTTATAACACCAATGATGATGTCCAAAGTGGCATCAGGATTATCGATTATCACAAGACATGCATCAATAACTTCTCCCAGATTATGGGTTGGAATATTGGTCGCCATACCAACAGCTATACCGCCAGCTCCGTTTACCAGAAGATTGGGAAAACGCGCAGGCAATAATTTTGGTTCTTTTAAAGTTTCGTCGTAGTTTAGCTGGAAATCCACGGTATCGAAATACAAATCTTCCGTGAGTGAATGCGCAATCTTGGAGAGCCTTGCTTCAGTATATCGCATTGCTGCGGCCGGATCGCCATCCATGGATCCGAAATTTCCCTGACCACTAACCAGCCTTTCCCGCATTGAAAACGGCTGAGCCATGCGCACCATAGACTCGTATATCGCTGAATCGCCATGGGGATGGTATTTTCCCATGACGTCACCGACGATGCGAGCAGATTTGCGGAATGGCTTGTTATAGTCGTAACCACTCTCGATCATTGAATATATGATACGCCTATGAACCGGCTTAAGGCCATCCCGCACGTCCGGAAGAGCGCGCGATACAATAACACTCATGGCGTAGTCAAGATACGATTTCCGCATCTCATCTTCTAGCGATACGGGCACTATCCCGTCATTTTCAGTTGTCACAAGAACTCTCCACTTTAACTTCTAAATTCTAGAATTAACATTTAAAAAGGAATGTCGTCATCTATGCCAGAAGCTTTACTATCCATCGCGGCGGCACCGCCGTCACCATCCGAGCGTGAATCCAACATCGTTATTTCTCCGCGAAATCTCGAAAGAACAACCTCTGTTGTGTATTTGTCGGTACCGGTCTGTTGATCCTGCCATTTTCTGGTCTGCAGCTGACCTTCCACGTAAACCTTGGATCCTTTGTGCAGATATTTTTCGCACACTTCTGCTAAATTCGGATTGAACACAACGACTCGATGCCACTCTGTTTTATCTTTTTTTTCGCCTGAAATCTTATCTTTCCAGGATTCAGATGTTGCAACCGAAAACGAAACAACCTTCGTTCCGTCCTGCATTGCCCTCACTTCCGGATCTTTACCCAAATTTCCAACTAAAATCACTTTATTGATGCTACCAGCCATAAAAATCTCACTCACTTAAACTGCTTAACTTTATACTCCTATGCAGAAAAATTCAATCGGTTAGCATGCGAGCGAATTAAAAAAAGATAAAAACATTAATATCTACGATAATGCGATTGCGTGCGCTGTAGATTGTGAGCGAGACAAATTGCTAATAAAATGGACTGCTGGAAGTTACTAATTTGATCTTGTATGTACTTGCCCTGATATTTTTTGAAAAACAGTTTTATTGAAATTTATATTTTTTTCTCACAACTTAAATAATATATTTTTTTCATTCTTGTATATCTTACAGCAACTATTTTGAAGAAACAATACGTTTTTTTTGAAATGCAATAAAATCAATGTGTTAACTGTATTTGGGAGATGAGCACTAATAAAAAAATAGGCTGATGGTTAATGTTTAAATCGCTAATTTAGCAAGTAACGAATTGTAAACTATTAAGTGCTATATTAAGCATGTTGGAAAATTCCCTGAGGAGATTGCTTTGAATAGCTGGTTTCATGAGAATAAGATAGGAGTGTTAATTCTAATTCTTGCTGGAATATCCGTGAACATAGCGTACTATTTGCAGATGCATGGATTTATTCTAACTTTTGCAGATACAGACGATTACATGAGATTGGTCAGAATAAGGGAATTTTTCATTCACCAGGATCTAGCAAACACTGTTATTGCTCGAAGCAATGTTCCATTTGGTTGCGATTTACATTGGACACGGTTTTATGATTTTTTTCTGATTATTCCTGTATATATACTGAATTTTTTCGTAAATTCTATCGATAAATCGATAGAGTATGTTGGTTTTATTATCAGTCCCATTATAAAAAGTATCACGATAGCGACATTTTTTTGTATAGTACAGCAATTAATGCAAAAAAGCGATGTGTTTTTGGCTGCAGCGCTGTTCGCTGCTCATCCATTAATTTTGGCTTTTGGAATTTTTGGGCATCCAGATCATCATGCTTTCATCATGTTGTTCATGACAATTTACCTATGTAGTGTAATCAATATGATAAAATTAGATTTTCACAAAGTGTCTTGCATACGAACGTCAATTGTTGCTGCTATATGCATATGGATTTCGCCGGAAACATTAATTCCAATTTTATTGTCGAATGGAATTCTATTTGTTTACGCATTTTCAGATATAGAGAAACTTAGACTTCTGCATACGAAAAATTTGATGATAGCATGCTTGCTTGTGGCGATCGTTTTCACTGTTGCTGGCGACCATACTGCTGCTCTTACAATATGCATGCTGCTGCTCGTAACTCCATACATAACATTCAACAAAACATACGCAAGCAACCGAATTTTTAGATATTGGCATATAGCAATTATTCTGTTAATGATTGAAATTTTCCCGCTTATTTCTCCTGTGGAGTATGATAAAGTGTCAGTTCTGCATATTGCACTATTCACATGTGCTGCGCTTTACATCGGAATCACCATGATTTACTACGATTTAAATTTGAATAGCAGAATAGCAGTGTCATTAGCTTGGCTTTTGATCATCGGGGCAGTATTTTTGCTGATATATCCACACTTTTTTAAAGGAATGAGCGCCAACATAAGTGATTACGCAAAAGAGATTTGGCTTTGTAAAGTTGTAGAAATGAGATCTCCATTATCCGGTGGGGACAGGTTGTTCTTTATTGTGTATAGTATTATCTCCACTGTTTCAATTGCCAGTAAGGTAATGCACCTTATCGGTAATCGAAAAAAGTGTACAGTAAAATTACTGTGGTGGATTATGGTTGTTAACGCTATATGCTACACAGTTTTTTCGGGGATTGCGTATAGAATGCTACCATACTCTATGATGTTTACGTTGCCTATAATCGTTGATTTTGGCATGAATAACAATTTTACGAAATCTTTGCATAGGGTGTTGAGAACAGTTATAACAGCTTTTATTTCAATGTTTTTTTTATTTTGTACAGCTTTTTCAGATTGTACAGAAGAAGATAAAACGATTGATGCTACATACACTCAGGAAGAATTATTCGAAATAATCGATAATTTGAGTGAAAAACCAGTTGTAGTCATGGCTCATTCGAATGATGGTCCATCGATACTTTATTACACAAAACACAGCGTCGTTGGAGCTCCGTACCATCGGCAACAGCAGGGGATAATTTCCTCCTATAAAGTCATGGAGGACAAGTATGATGAAAAAATAGTTAAAAATATTCTCAAGGAAACAAATAGTTCTTATGTATTTGTTCGCAAAAAGCAATACAAAGAAGGTAAAAGCCTTGCTAGAATGATAATAGACAACGTTCAACCTAAGTGGATCGAAATTGTGAAATTGCCGCCAAAATTCAATGATGTTGTAGTAGCAAAAATCGTTCAGAATAACTAAATTTTCTCAAAGGAAAATATGCACCCCCCAGGCTTGCGCACGGAGGGTATTTACTAAATTTGTCTAAAGACAAATCTAAGTGCTAAAATTAAGGCAATTTCCGTTTTTATTTTTGATCTGCTGTTTCTTCTAAGCATTCGTCTTCCAATTGTATTGCTTCCTCTAATTCTTTTAAGAATTCATTTTCTGCAGCAGCGATTCCATCACCTAAACCTTCTGGTTGTATAATGTGTGCTCCCACTAAACCTTCCGGTTGTATAATGGATGCTCCCAGTGGTATGCGGATCATAGGTATATTAATCTGATGACTTAAAGATCTTTTTAATCTACCTTTATCATCTAAATAACATATTGAATTATCTACTAAACGGATACTAATAGATCTGGAGATCTTTTTTCTATCTCTACGCATAGACTCAACGTTTCCATAACTCATAAAACAAAAAATTCCAAGAACTACAAACGCGATTTTCTCTTTCTTTACAAACATACTACATTCTCCATTAAAGTTTACGGTTACAATGTATATGTATTTTATGACATTGTCTAATCTTTCTTTATTTAAAATAAATATTTTTTTATAACGCAGTGTGCAAGTTTTTTTAAGCGATGATATTATCGAGAAGAGTTGATTCTCCAAAGAATATCGCGCAAGTGTGAGAGCAAATTTTTCTTCTGATTTTTGAGAGCAAATGCCATGTATCTTTTGCTCTGATTTTTTGGATATTGAATCGTTCGGTGAGTTGCCCGATGACGGTTTCTATTTTTCTGCG
>JAISZX010000103.1 GCA_031284365.1 Holosporaceae bacterium | reverse complement strand
CTTCGTCCGAGATCTTCGCCGCCACCATTATTATAGCCTGCAGCACACTGATTCGCTCGAATAATTGAACCATCAATCATAAAATACTCTTGATCAATTTCTTGAAAAAACTTAAACATTGATTCCAAAATTCCAAGTTTTTTCCAATACAGAAATCTTTGATATACGGAAAAGCAGTTTCCCTATTCTTTTGGCAAGAGGCGCACTTGACAACCTATGCGCGATAAATAGTGCACAGCTTCAATAAAAATACGCGTTTTCTTTTCGTTTGCGCTATAATGACTACTCATACTTGCCTCCTCTTATTCCATCTATATTAACAATTCAGAACTCTATATGTGGTCTAAATTTTGGGGAGCACCTTAGTACTCAAATTCCAAAAATCGCATAGGAATAATCCTTTGCGTTAAATGATTTAAGATCGTCAAGACCTTCTCCAATGCCAATTGCGAATATTGGAATTTTATATTTCCTAGTCAGAGAAATAATTGCACCACCCTTGGCCGTTCCATCAAGTTTTGTGACGATAATTCCATCAATTCCAACTTTATTTAAAAATACATCCACCTGACTGTGTGCGGCTTGTCCTGTTAATCCATCCAGAACAAGGATAGTTTTATGGGGAGCAAACTCGTCAAATTTTTTCATGACCCGCTTTATTTTTTCCAATTCATCCAGGAGGTCGCTGCGATTTTGCATGCGGCCAGCCGTATCTATCAACACAACATCACTGTAACTAGCATTTTTTATTGCGTCATAAACAAGTCCGGCGGCGTCGGATTCATTTTTTCCGATGCGGATATCTGCTCCGATTTTATCAGCCCAGTATTTTAGTTGATCAATGGCCGCAGCTCTGAATGTATCTCCCGCTACCAGCATCGGACTATGTCCAGCATTTTTAAAAATGTTAGCGATTTTTGCGATAGTAGTAGTTTTTCCATTTCCGTTAACGCCAATAATTAATATTATCTCAGGGTTATGCAAAAACTCTTCTTCAAAAAAGTTGCTTTCATACGGAGTTAGTAATTTGCAGATTTCGTCTGCAAGAAATTGCTTCACTTCCAGATCAGTTGTATTTTTAGAAAATTTCCTACGCGAAATTTTTTCTGCCAGCTCGGTCGCGGTTTCTACGCCGACATCTGCCATGATTAACGAATCCTCAATCTCTTGAGCAAGATTTTCACCTATTTTCTTACCTGTAATCGAGATAGCTATTTTTTCAGAAGTTTTCTGGAACGCATTTTTTAACTTATCAAAAAATTTCATGCAATTTCCTCAATTGGTTGACCAATTATAATGTTTTTATCAACAAAATCACAACGGAATAAATACTCTTTTCCTGTTATCAATGGAACAAGCGATTTTACACTCAAAAAAGAATTTGTCTTTGCATTACTATTATCCTCCGCAAGGATAACTACATTTTTCCCAATTTGCTCAGTTAATTTTTTATGCAGAATATCGTTGGACATTTTTTTTAATTCTCTTGCTCGTTCAGTAATGATTTTTTTTTCAATTCTTGGCATAAGTGCAGCTGGAGTTCCTGGCCTTCTAGAAAACGGAAAAATATGAAGAAGAGACAATTTTGCATCCGTAAGCAGTTTCTTTGTATTCTCGAACATTTCGTCAGTTTCCGTAGGGAATCCTGTGATTATATCTGCACCAAAAATAACGTCCGAGCGGACTTGCAGAATTTTTTTATTAATTTCAATGACTTGATTGCGTGTGTGCCTGCGCATCATACGCTTCAAAATCATATCGTCGCCAGATTGAATGCTTTCGTGAATATGCGGGAGCAACTTTTCCTCAGATCCAATCAAATTTATTAGATCGTCATCTATATCTGCCGGATCCAGCGAGGACAACCTCAGTCGCGTTAATTGGGGAACATTTTTTAAAAGACTGCGCACAATAAACGACAAATTTTTCTGAGGTTTTAAATCGCATCCATAGGAGGAGATGTTTACTCCGGTCAACACCAATTCTTTATACCCTTTTTGAAGAAGCGCTCTGGCCTGATCAGTAATTTCATCTTCCGGAAAACTAACGTTACTTCCGCGGGTTAATCTCACGATACAATAAGTGCATTTTTGATCACATCCATTTTGAATTTGCAAAAATCCGCGTACTTTTTTATGTTCAGAAGACTGTGGAACAGTCTTACCGGACGAGTATTTTAGATATTCAGATTTCGAAAGTTTAGATTTATTTGAAATAATTCCAACAACTCCATCCATTTGTATGTAATAATCTGGATGAAGCTCTGACGCACATCCAGTGAGAATAATTTTAATATTTGGATTCTCGCTATATAATCTACGAATTGTTTGACGAAGCTTACGTTCAGCCTCAGCAGTAACTGCACACGTGTTTATTAGTGTAAAATCGACGATCCCTAGTTCTTTCGCAAAATCTTTTATCAGATCCGACTCACAAGCATTTAATCTGCATCCAAAACTTAAAACATTCATTGTAAAATTCACCGGTTGTTTTGAACTACTTTTGGAAAAATCAGTACGAACTCGATGAATCCTCCCGAAATGGTACTGCAATTTATGGAACCACCAATCGCTTCCATAACATTTTTGCAAAAATAAAGGCCTAGTCCAATTGCTGAAAATTTCTCATCAATCATTGGCGAAAACAGTTCGCTGTACAATGTTGAATTAACATCAGAAATCGTGTTTTTGAACGACAAAATATTATTGGTTTCACATTCGGATAAAGATATTATTACTCTCCCTTTATTCGCTGATTTTATTTGGTAAATCGCATTTTGTACCAGATTAAAAAGGACGTGCCTAATCGAATATCCGCAGCATCTTATTATGAAATCATTATCACTATCAAAAATTATCAACTTTTTCTCATTATTATCTAGTGGATACTGCGCAATAACATCAAGTACACATTCCTTCATACTAAACTCTTCAAGTTTAGCGAACAAATCAGAATTTCTATTGAGTTTAAAAATAATCATATCGATATAAAGCAAAATCCAATGCACTTCTCTGCAGACTTTTTTTATATTTGAAATGATTTTATTAAAACTCGGCTTTTCTTTTTCTACTTCCCTATCGATTAATTTACACAACAATAAAACGGAGGAAAGTGGAGTTCTCATTTCATGCGCTATTGTTCCTCCAAAATCTCGCAAAGTTATAATTCTTTCATGTTCGTTTTTTTCTCTATCAATGGAAAAAATTGCAGCAATTATCCCGGAGAAGAGTATCACATAAATAGTTTGAAACGAAATATTTTCGTGCTGATAAAGGGGAACTCTTACTCCAATAAATTCCGACAGAAGAAACGCCAAAAACACTCCAACAAAAAAAATTGTAAAAAAACTGGTAAAATCCAACAGCATTAATGATAGCATGAAAGCGAATAATATATTTATGGTACTAAGTGCTGAAAACCCCTCTATAAACAGCATATATGATGCTGAAAATGACAGAGAATACATAACTGTGAAGTACCAATATACCGGCAAATATTTCCTATATTTTTTATTCCAAAGTTTGTGCATTATAAGAAAAACATTTAAAATTACTGCAGTTATTCTTATGAATGCGATCGTGCCTACGCAACTCTTACTTTCAGACCACATAAAAAACGGAAACACGCAGTTTATTACAGAAAAAACACCAAATGCGACATATCTGGCTCCATATTTATCCACTTTTTCGGTAGCAATCTCAGCTAGCTTTGTGCAAAAATATGCAGTTATTTTTAGTAAACTTCCCACCACAATCCTTTTTGTGATAACTCACCGATGCTGCAAAGTACAATATTTTTAATAAAAATGCAAACTATGTTTTTCCAACTAACTTATAATAAATCCGATTCATATTCTCTTTTATCTTTTTCTATTAGTTTATTCAATTCCTCACGATCAGGAACGTCGACCATTTCTCCGAGTTTGAAATTCCAAATCACAGGACGCAGCACTTCTTTGCCTCCGCCGGCATCTTCCGTCAATTCTCCAACGAGAACTCTGTTGCCGATCTCATAAAAATCTATCCGAATTAATGGAAACGGTTTGGATAATTTTGCAGCTAATTCCATCATTTTGTTAAGATTTTTTGGCGAAGGAACATCATTTGGTTCATGTCCAGGAACTGTTATCGGCAACCTTTCCCACTTTGGAATGGAATAGTAGGAAAAACCTTTGTTGTCCACAGCACACGTATCGTCTCTGCTGTTCGTGAGGCAATACGAAAGAAACACTCTTCCGAAAGAACAGAAAAATTTATAATCAGTGATCGCTTTCGTTCCGTCTGTTGGTTCCAAATACTCTTCAGCTATTATGCGTCGACCTTTTATTCGCTGCATTTCAGGACTCTCACAAAAATCTTTCAGCTTTTGTATTGTTTCAGCAACGTCAATTTTGCTTTTATCTTTTACCGGTATTACCTGTCTTCCGAAATGACCGCGAACTACTTTTAAAACGAAAGAATTAGGCAGATCATCCCAAGCTATATCTTCCGGATTATCCCATGCGCCGATCAGCTTAACCACATGATCTTCCCCTATTGCCTTTGCAACGTATTTTTTAGCCAGATATTTATTTCCGATATGCGACGTTATAGGAGATTTTAAGAAATAATTATCCAAAATATATCCAATTTTATCGTTCAGAGTACGCGGATTATTATAGTCTGGTAAGTATTCGCCTCCTTTTTCGAGAAAGCGCAATTCTCTAGATTCAGGTCGACAGCATTTCAAAAGATGATGATTTTGCAACAATTTCTTGAAACTTCTCAGCATCTCTTCTGCAACAGCATCCGATCCACAGCTCTCAATTTTGTTATGCGAGTTATTATTCGTGATGTTACATACCACAAAACCAACTGCAAAAAACATTGTAGCGATAAACACCCTTTCTGCACATTTGCTCATGACACAATCCTTATACTTAAAACCCCAAAACGACACTGCAACATTAAATTTGCTTTAACAATTATATCACTTTGCTTTAGATTAGTGTAGTCAGTAACATGATGTGTGCAGGGCCGTTTCATAAATTTTTGATGATACGAAGGAGCAGTTTTTCATTGATTAAGCATTTGAGCATATTGGATTTAGCGCTTTGCTTGCATCCTGATGATTTTAGGTAATTTCGATGA
>JAISZX010000102.1 GCA_031284365.1 Holosporaceae bacterium | reverse complement strand
TTCAACGCCTTTATGATAAGGCTTTATTGCAGTTTGTTTTTAAATCAAAACAGCCTCAATGCCTTTACTATTTATCAAATCCGACAGACTGCTAGATTTACAAATTTAGCATTGCTTTTGCAGATTCCACGTTCAAATCGGACATTTTAGTGATAGCAATACTTCACAGCGTCTGATTGTCCGCCCCACTGTACAGTAACCATTACGTTGCTGATTTCCCTGTTCAATATCCAATGTCAACAACTTAAGGAAGTGAACGATTTGCGGTAAATACGTATTGACAAAATGAATTTTCCCAAAAAATCCAATGGATACCCTTATTCAGGGTATATCTTATTGGATTGAAGTGTTGAGAATGCTAACTTTATCTGGTGTCTTATCGAGATTGGCAATGATTTTGTCCCTGTCTTCTACTTTGGACGCTGCGAGACTCAAGCCCTCTTATTTCACTCGCGTACGTAAAATGGCTTTCAAAAACATCGTTTTCTTTGTATTGAGAGGCTTCAATACCAGTACCCAAACAGCTTTGAACCGCTTTTTCGAACAGATTTCCGGGCAGGTGGAGGTTATGACTCAACAAGCTATGAGTAAGGCCCGCAGCCATTTCGATCATTCTCCGCTTGAACTCCTCTTTCGCGATATCGTGGAGCAGAGATACTGCGGAGAACACGAAATCAACCTTTGGCACGGCTATCAAATCCTTGCTGTGGATGGAAGTGACATCGCATTGCCGAAAATGCCCGGCTTGCTTGAGGCTTTCGGCGGAATCGGGCGTAACGCCGACTCTCCGGCCGCGAAAATCTCTTTACTCTACGACATGCTAAATGATTTTATCGTGGATGCGGCTATTGACAGGGCAGGAGCTTCCGAACGCGATTTTGCCTTGGGACACATGGAAAAACTGCGGAATATTTGCCCTAACGCGGAAAAACTCCTGATTTTTGATCGCGGCTATCCCTCTGCCGCATTGATTCAAAAACTCCAGGCACAGGGACTGCACTTCCTCATGCGGGTAAAAAGCAAGTGGAATTGCGATGTTGACGAAACCACAGCCGCCGACAGTTTAATCAAGCTGGGTGAAACGACGATTCGTGTCGTCAAATTCCAGCTTTCATCAGGTGAGACGGAAACGCTTATCACCGATCTTTTTGAGCTGGCAGTCGAAGAATTTCCGGCGTTGTATTTCAAACGCTGGCCGATAGAGACGAAGTATGATGTAGTGAAAAACAAGTTTGCGCTGGAGAATTTCACGGGATACTCGGAAAATGTCATATTGCAGGATTTCTGGGCCGTAATGTATCTTGCCAACC
The DNA here is from genome assembly GCA_031284365.1 of Holosporaceae bacterium. GTDB lineage: Bacteria > Pseudomonadota > Alphaproteobacteria > UBA3830 > UBA3830 > JAIRMQ01. The sequence goes on along the minus strand of JAISZX010000102.1, from coordinate 2,163 downwards.
TGGCGACTGTCGCGAAGGACGAGGCCAATGCCGAAGCGCAAAAAGAGCGAGCCGGGAAAAACAACAAATACACGTATGTCCCGAACCTGAATCAAGTTATAGCGAGTCTTAAAGATCATTTGGTGAAGGCATGTTTTGCGGACTCAGAGGAAGAGCGGATACGTCGTGTAGAGATTATTCTGACAGAGATTAAAAAAACGGTTGTGCCAATACGTCCTAATCGCTCTGTGAAGAGGCCCTCTAATCCACGAAAGGCAAAGTATCATCACAACAGGAAAATTTCTTCGTGATGCTTAAGTTGTTGACATTGAATCCTAAGCTCCCGGGAAATTATAGCGTGTTAGGAATTTGAGCGTTAAAAAAAGCATACAATTCTCTCTGTTTTTCGGTAATTTCGCCACAGTGATACTTGTGCCCTTCGTATTCATAACGTTCTATAACATCTAACGTATCCAACAAAGACTGCATAGTGTAATTTTGATATAAATTATTCTGTTTCATGTATTTATGAATGTAGGATACGTACATCAAAGCGATAAATTGTAAAAAGAATTTCCCTGCAAGCGTTGCGTCGGAATGTACTCTTGTGCGTTTCATTTCAAGCTTTTCCTTCAGATTATCGAATGCCTTTTCGACCATATCTTTCTTCCGGTAGGTTTCAATCGCCTTTCTTGATTCACTGATCTCATTTGACAGTAGGGCAAAATACCCAAATTCCATCAGGCGTTGAGCAATCGCCTCTTCTCTGTAAGTAATCTGTATTCCTTGTTCCGGTGTACGTTTTACATCGAAATATTGCTCGACCAATGTATTGTGACGTTCGCTGTCGTCTTCGCTTTCTTTCAACGCTATTTCTGCTTTTCGCAAGGCTTTTATGAATCTTGTCTTCTCTTCTTCCGCACGCATGCCATTGTAATATAGGTGAACATATATCTTCCGAGTCTCTTCTTTTAAAATATTTCCTTTTTTGTCTGTTTCCAGATATTTCCACTTTTCCGTGCTGTGGCTGGTATAAATTTCATGTTCTTCGTCATAGTTGTTAAATGACTTAATAGACTCTCTTTTCGCTTCAAGAAGATTAGAAATAAATTTAATTCCTAATTTCACAGAAATTAAAAACTTATAATTACCTTTATATAATGCATTAATATTTTTTGCACTGTAAAAACCCCTGTCCATTACAAGTTTAAGTTTTTTAATTTCAAGAAATTCCACATCTTTCAACAATTTTTTTATAGTTGTCACATCTTGAATATTCCCTGGAAGTACACGGTAATACACTGGCATCCCAGATTCTTCACCAAATACCAGTGCAAGATTAACTTGGGGTAGCGGCTCTCCATCTTTATTTTTACCATATTTCGCTGCTTTTATATATTCAGATAACGATGAGACACTTGTTGTGTCGTAAGCTAAATATTCAGACTCTTGACGGCGTTTACTTTGATTTTTGCAAAATTTTAATTTCGCATCTTCACTGATATTCCGCATCAACTCACTTATCCGCTGTGATGACAAATTTTCATTAGCTGGGTGCCAATGGTCGTAAGTCCATCGCGAGAACCTGTACATTGGACTCTCGCTTTCCAACACAAGGTAATATACCAGAGACATAACTACACGATAAGTATGCGGAAAGCATACTTTAAGGTCTGCTTCTATCCCTGTTATTTTGCTTATCTCATTTAACAAGTGCACAGCTCCAAAGTATTTTCTGGTCGCTGTTTTTGGGGGAACCACGGCACTCCTTTCACCTTTCGCCGCGTCGTGACGGTCCAAATATTTCCTGTTAGGAATAAAGTTTCCGTCGTTCCCTAATTTACCAACGTATACCCGCCTGTGTCTATTTTGTTTCCTTTGTTTATCCCAGTACGGATAGTCCTCATATACATAGGTCACGCCTTTGATAATCTGAGTGCGTTTCTTTGGGCACTCTATTTGATTTAACATGCTATAATTATAGCGTTATTTCCTGCTTTTGTCAACCTTTTCTCATAAGCAAAATACTTGTTACAGCAGGATATTATTCGCAATAACACGCTATAATTTCACGGGAGCTGAGGGTTAAAGAAAGATCTGTGGACAGAAGAAGGCACCATGACGTAAAAGAGGAAGATTCTGTGCGAAAACGACACCAAACCATGCGGCAAAGACGTCCTTTAA
>JAISZX010000133.1 GCA_031284365.1 Holosporaceae bacterium | reverse complement strand
GCGAAATCTCTTTCATGCGATCGCGCATTTTGTTGATAGCATTTTCACCGTATTTTGTGATCCGATCATCCAGATATTTTTCAAGCTCAAGGTCGCTTAGATTACGCGAAATTTCACCTACAGAAGTTCTGGTGACACGAGCATTTTCCAGCACGGCGCGTTCGCCGGACATAAGGAAAAGATTTTCCATGAAACGATTATCGCCATCAATCGCCGGATGGCCTTTTCTCGGTTTTATCGTAATATTATAGATCGTTGTTGGTCTTATTTTATCAGAGATAACGAAAATAGTACCGCTTGACGTTGGCTTCAATTCGATGGCAGTTCGATCAGATATCAACGCATTTGGATACAACAGCCCGACGATCCTCCAAAGATTACGACTGACAACTTTCTCCGCGTCATCGACGAGATTGGACGTGTACAACTTAGACGACAACTTTCTCAGTTTTCCCGCTTTTATGAGCGAATAGACTTTGCGTTTATTTTCGGCAGCTGATATGAAAACTTCCGGCAAATCCATAAAAGAAACACCTCTGACTTTTTGCGAAATAATGACGCAACAAATGCATGATAGCAGACTTTTTGCGGAACAAAAGCATCTATTCAGGACTTTTCGCAAATTAAGACAGACTCCAGCCATTCCAAATATTCGTCTGATCCGTTAATTATAGGAATCTGCACAATTTCTGGAGTTTCGTAGGGATGATTTTTCTCGATAAACTTGGAAAGATCGGAAAATAATTTTGTTTTGGTTTTTATCGACAGAAGATACTCGTCGCCACACTTTATCTCACCTTTCCACCAATAGCGGCTCTTGATTTTCTGAGTCTGAACGCAGGCTCCGAGTTTTTTCTCAAGAATTTTTTGCGAAAGTTCCTCTGTCTGTTGTTCAGTTTCGACTGTTGTTAGGACGATTATAAAATTATTCTGTTCCATATAAAACTTCTCTTCATCCTCAGATTATAACAAAAAACAGGCGAATTGCTAAAGATAAAATTATGAAAGGTAGCATGATTTATTTTTGTGGGTCACAGTTTCACCGATACATCCGCTCAACCATAAAATTCTCCGCAACGCGAAAATAGCGTTTGGAAGCAATGTCAGGAATCGCCTCTTATTCAGCGCTTGTAGCGGAAGCGCGAAAAATCTCCGTGCCCCCTGTTTTGGAGAGAAAGTGGAGAATTTTGGAGATTTTGGATGATGTGGAGAGTAAATGCAGAGCAAGATTTTGTCGATTTGCACCAACATGGCAGTGCAAAGAGCCTCTGATGCAGCGGGTTTTCACTCCCTGTTGCATCTTGACAAAGCAAACAAACGAGTCCAGGCGTCACGCCTGCTGGTGGAGCGCACAGTTCCTAAAACGAACAATCTCTCCGCCGCTACTAAAAATCGGACTCCTCATTTCCAGCACTTTATAAAATTTTGTTAACCAATGCGGACATACGCCTTAATGGTGTCCGGAAAACGGAGGCGTGACCTCACGTTTTGACAGTTGCTGACTGCTTTCTATTCATAATTCTTCGACCACTACATTTTCATATTTCATAATCATAGCGACCTCATAGAAGATCATAAATATATTTGCATTTTTCCGGAACTTTAATATTAATATTAAACCTTTTTAAAATGGATAACTTGTATTAAATTTTACCGTTCCAGCATCAATCTCTAAAGTTAATCGAATGGTGCTATTAGAGACTATCCTAGGCTGAGCTAGAAATACCCTTTGTGCTACATCCAAATCTTCATGAAAATCATCTGCACGAGGATCATAATCCGGATGTATTCGTCTCAAGTTCGCGAGCTTAAGTGCTATAAAATTCTCTTTGTTATACATTGCCACGTCTCTATGTCCGATCTCTACGCATAAACGCTCCGCATCTTTGTTATCAAATACAACACCAATAACTCCAGGCACAACTCCATTCAAACATACACTATCAAGACTTCCAGACACATCTTGTGTGTATGTCAATCTCTCAGAATTCCAGACATTTCTAATTAATTCCTTTTGTTCTTCCTGTGTAGAGTATAATGTTGTGTAGTCATCTTTTACAAAAAAAGTATTCCATTTCATTGGAGTGTTCGCATTGCTAATAGTTGTTTTACTTCCGAAATGCCCTCTTCCTATCATATGTTCCCTAAGCCTTGATACTTGAGCCTCAAAACCATCTTTTAATTTAAGAGTAACATACGCATGTACTTCTGTACCATCTTTCCCAACAATATTCGACTTGAATACGTCAAAACTAAGGGCATTCAGTTGAAATTGGAAAAAACACAAAACGATACCAAGAAAACAATATCTTCTATTAGTCATTTGCTTGTTCTCCTTTAGATGCCATTGTTCCTAACATATTTATTGCAAACAATATGTTAAGTCTTTCTTTAAGAATTTTTACAAAACCAACGACCTGTTCATCAGAATATAATCCCGCTGTTTCACATGCTGCATCCTCGTCCGTAAATTGTTTGAACTGCGGCATGATATCTTGGGTCAAAATATTTCTATATTCAGGCTGTGTAATTGCACATATGAAATATTTCATGATAAAATCTGAAAATCGTCCTGTATTCTTCAGCTGTCCAATTGGATCACGAAACTCATCTATAGACATATATAAACTATCGGAATCTCTTACAAAAGACTCAACTGTACTAGGCTGAAGAACCATAGTTGAACCTGTTGGATAATATAATCCAATTTGTTTTTGTATAATTTCTTGCACATTCATTCCTTTGCTAATTCCACACATTCCACACACTACCATTATCGCATATAACATTTTCTTCATAGTAACCTCCATTAATATACCTATTATAAGTATACATGATATGCGCAATGAACTTCAATACACTGATCATAATAATCGTTAATTTTTAAAAATAGGTTAATTTTTTTTGTTTTTTGCCAAGTTATTTTTATATAAAAAACCACTCTTCTTGTTCTTTCCACACCAAAGAGAATCTGCAATTAGTGATATCCTGGATGCTCAGGTGTTTTGGGATGCAACCTTCGGCGATGGCTTTTTTTTATTTTTGGGCTTAGGTTATTGAGAGAGATGAGCGAGCGCAGGTATC
>JAISZX010000070.1 GCA_031284365.1 Holosporaceae bacterium | reverse complement strand
GATAAAAATCGCTCCTATATGAGCTCTTCTAAGAGCCTGCCCCCCCCCCCCGTTGCATTACCGTCATAATTTTAGACAACATTTTCGCACCAAAAGTTAAATATCCAACATTATGAAGTGGAAATAGTTGAAAAAGCGTTAATGCACTTTAATTTGAACATATAGTCATTCGCAATGAAAATTAGGATAAGGCTGCCTGAAAATTCAGCATTACTAAAGTACTAAAATCCTGTTTCTCATGCGGAACTGGTATATACATGTCTCTAGGAAAAAGTCCTAAACTTAATGTCGACGTAGTCTGTGCAGCACACTCTCCACCAATTATCACATTATACCAAAATAGTAAAATTTTTGTTAATTTTCGAAATTATTTTTTATTCACCTCAAAAAATAACGCTTTTTTAACACATTTTTCATAATATGGTAACTGGTGGAAGATGTGCCGCGCCAATTGGATTAATAACAAATTAATAAAGTAGCAAATCAATAAAGTAATTAACATTCTTCTGAAATTTCATATTGAAAAATGATCCGACGTGTGACAATGTTATAGACTATTTGTCAGCATCCATACCTTTAGTATACGGACGAGCCCCGAGCTTTTTGAGAAGATCAGCAGCTTCTAAGCTGCCATTCTCAATGGCTATATCATATGGAGTCCTACATTTTCTTCCTCTTCTATTCTTTTTCTGATATATCGCATCAAGGTTTACTCCATTTGTCATTAACAACCGTATAACATTAGGTCTATTGTACTTCGCTGCATGGTGAGCAGCGCTATATCCTGAACTTTCTGCATGATTAACATTAAATCCATGATCAATCATTGATTGCACTATCGTAAAATTATCATTTTTTATGCACTTATAAATGGATCCAGTATGGAGATCAGCACCTGCGTCTATTAGAAATAATGCTGCATCTGTCCTATTAAAGCGGCAAGCCAAATTAAGCGGAGTTTCCTTTTTATATCCCCTCGCATTGACATCTGCTCCATGTTTTAGCAGCTCCTGCATTATTTCTTTACTGCCAAAAACAGCGTAATGAAGCGGAGTATACCTTGTAAAAAACAACCCATCACGTTGATTTACATCTCTGGAGTTTCTTATTATAAACAAAGTTATATCATCATCTTTTTCTTGCAATGCAACATGCAGAGGAGTTTTGTAATGGGTATCGCGGGCATTTTCTGCTTCGTGCTTTCCGTATTCAGTAAAAAGCTGTTCCATCAGCACTGAAAAGTTTTTTTTACAAATTGTACAAAAAAATTCCCATCACAGTAATTCCCCTACCCTATTTGGAATATATATATGCCATTAATTACATTCTGACAAGATGTTGTTATGTGCATTTATTTGCAACAAATTAATTAGAGTCTTTGAGAATTTTGTGGAATCTATTTTTGTGAAAAACAATTCCCAAGATGCATTAGAGTATTGATTTCATTGCATTCTTCGAAAAGCCATTTTAAAAAGTCTTGACTTTTTCAAAGAGTTGTTATAGAATGCGCAGAGATTGGAAGAATCAATCAAATGACACGTAACACATCATTTTTTGAAAAAAACATTATTTAAAATAGAAGGAGAAAAATATGGTTTTCAATAAAAACAAGACTAGACTTTTGGTAAATATTAAAATTGTACACACAAGATCGAGAGAAATTTCAACTATACCTACGCTAACAACTTTGTTGCGTACGGGGCGTTCTCCACCTCATATAAGGTATTTACTAACACGTAATTTGTTGTTAGAAATTTGGGAAAAGTTCCGGAGAAATGGATTGCTTTTGAAGAACACAATTAATCGTAATCAAACACTAGGATTTTTGGAGGACAATTGTCAAGAATTTTAGGAATTGATCCGGGATTACACATAACCGGCTGGGGGGTTATCGACTACGATGGTTTTCATCTAAAATACGTAGCGCATGGGATAATTGTATCTCCGCCTTCGGACGATATTAGTTCGCGTCTTAGTAACATATTCAATGGATTGTCGAATATCGTAGAAAAATATTCTCCGCATGAAGCGAGCATAGAAGAAGTCTTCGTTAACAAAAACCCAATTTCATCTTTAAAATTAGGAATGGCACGAGGAACAGCAATTTGCTGCGTTGGAGTTCTTGGACTGAAAGTTTCCGAGTACACTCCCAACAAAGTAAAAAAAACTGTGGTTGGAGTCGGACACGCCACAAAAGATCAAATATCTATCATGGTTCAAAAATTACTGAATTGTGGTAGTGTAAAACTGGATGCAGCAGACGCAATCGCAGTGGCCATTTGTCATGCGCATCATATGAAAACTTTTTATGCGGTAACGAAATGATAGCTTATTTAAAAGGAACGATAGAAAAAGTTACTGAAAACTCCATTGTTATCGATGTTAATGGAGTTGGATACGCAGTAGTTTGCTCGGCCAGAACGGTGAATGAAGCTCGAAATTATTCTGGTATAATGCAGATATTTACAGTACTGAATGTGCGGGAAGATTCGTGGGTTTTGTTCGGGTTTATCTCGGAGCAGGAGAGGTTTTGGTTCAATACACTAACCTCTGTTCAGGGAGTTGGAGGAAAAGTGGCAATTGCTATACTTTCGGCGCTCTCGGATAACGATATATACAACGCGTTTCTCACAGACGATAAAACTATGTTTACGCGAGCAGACGGTGTTGGTTCAAAACTTGCGACTCGCATAATGACTGAATTGAAAGAAAAAATCGTTGGAAAAATCGACATAAATGCAATAACAACTGCGGCACCAAAGATTGCAGAATCAAGTGTCGTAAACGACGTTATCTCTGCTTTGGCGAATTTAGGATACCAAAAAACAGACATCATGCGCGTAATTTTGGCCATGCAGGTGGATAACGATATTGGTTTTGACGTTCTTCTGAGGCGAGTTCTAAGCAAATTATCGGCTGGAGTATAGAATGAAAAATAGCGCATTGGCTCCGGAAGTACAAGAACAAGAAATAGGCGACTATTCTCTGCGACCAACGAGTCTGAAAGACTTTATTGGGCAAGAATCTGCCAAAGATAATTTACGCATATTCATAGAATCAGCAAAAAAACGTAGCATCGCCATGGATCACGTACTATTTTTTGGTCCACCTGGACTGGGAAAAACCACGCTATCACAAATTATTTCCAGGGAGCTTGGAGTTGGTTTTAAAGCGACTTCAGGTCCTATTTTGGCGAAAGCAGGAGATCTTGCAGCGATTCTCACAAATCTGCAGGAAAGGGATGTTCTGTTTATTGACGAAATTCATCGAATGAATCACATGGTGGAGGAAGTTCTATATCCAGCAATGGAAGATTTTCAACTGGATTTAATGATAGGAGAAGGGCCAGCCGCGCGCTCTATAAGGATTGATCTGCCGCATTTCACTTTAGTTGGAGCAACAACACGTTCAGGAATGCTCTCCTCTCCTCTGCGGGATCGATTTGGAATTCCATTGCGAATGGAATTCTATACGCACGCCGAGTTGCAGATAATTATTTCGAAAAATGCTGAGTTGTTGGGCATTCCAATATCAAGGAACGGATCAGAGGAAATAGCCAGAAGATCGCGTGGCACTCCGCGCATAGCGGTTCGTCTTCTTAAACGCGTTAGAGATTTTGCTATTGTTAACAATGCGGATATTATCGATAAAAATGGCGCTGATATCGCTTTAAAAAGATTGGATGTCGACGAGAGTGGACTTGACTCAATGGACAGAAAGTATCTAAAATGTATACTCGACTTTTATAATGGCGGACCAGTCGGAGTTGAAACTTTAGCTGCTGTTCTATCGGAAAAAAGAGATACGATTGAAGAAGTAATCGAGCCGTACATACTGCAAAATGGGCTCGTACAAAGAACAGCAAGAGGACGTGTTCTAACAGCCGATGGATACCGATATTTGGGGATTCAAAAGAGTGTACAAAATGATTTATATGAGGGAGATTTGTTATGAATGGTGTTGGAGAGGCTGTGACAATAGCTGGAAATAGCGTTATAGATACGTCGCTAATCGGGATTTTTTCCCAGGCCTCGCTTGTAGTGAAAATTATCGTTGTTCTGCTTATCGCATGCTCGTTTTGGAGTTGGACCATAATTTTTGCGAAATTATCCTGTTTGAGAAAGCTAAAATCTCGCGCAGATAAATTCGAAGAAGCGTTTTGGAATTGCGGATCAATAGAAATATTCTTCGACAACCTAAACAACAGAGGAGATGATCCGTTCATAGCAGTTTTTACAGCTGGCATGCATGAGTGGCGACGCGCAAAAACAAAGGTCAAATCTGTAATAGGAAGTATTTCTCTAAATGAGCGCATTACTCGCATAATGCGAGTCACTTCTGAGCGTGAAGTAGAATATCTTGAATATCACATCGGATTTCTTGCAAGCGTAGGATCCACAGCTCCGTTTGTCGGAGTATTTGGAACCGTTGTCGGAATCATAAATACTTTCGAATCTATGAGAAGTGCTCAAAATATCAGTTTGGTCTCTGTTGCTCCAGGTATCGCAGAGGCACTATTTGCAACCGCTCTTGGGTTGGCAGTTACAATTCCGGCAGTCATTGCGTACAATAAGATTTCATCTGAAATAAACAGATATCAAAACAGATTGGATACTTTTATTGATGAATTCTCATCGATTATTTCTCGTCAAATTGAAGATTCTGAGGTATAAATGGCATTCACTTCAAACAAACGTAAAAGAACGCGCCGTGTACTAATGAGCGATATGAACGTAACTCCGATGATAGATGTTATGCTCGTGTTGCTTGTGATTTTTATGATTACGGCTCCGTTGATGACAGTCGGCGTTAAAGTCGATCTTCCCACTGCGAATGCTCCAAATATCAGTGATAATGAAACTCCAGTTGTAGTGTATGTTAATAAAGAAGGACACGTTTTTATTGGAGAAATAGAGGTTGATATGGAAACTTTACCAGATAAGCTGAGAGCTATTACCAAAGAAAACACTGCAGATGCAAAAATTTTCGTAAAAGGCGACAAATCGCTTTCCTATGGCGCTATTATGGACGTCATGGGGCGTGTAAGTAGTTCCGGATTTAAGAAAGTTGTTCTTGTGACTGAATTACCAAAAAAGTAGGAATTACATGCGCCGAATAAGGAGGGATAATCTTGTAGAAAAATCGTCAACAATAAAATCGCCCATTGTGTATTCAACGCTGGCGCATTTGGCTGTTTTAGCGCTCGCCTCCATGCAATCTTTCGTTCACAAGAAAAATGACGTGATGCTAATGGATATCCAAATTGCTAGCGAAGGCGAACTGCAAGATATTCTTCATAATTATCAGACAGAGCCTGCACAGGTTACTCCGCAGGAAGAATCTAAGCCTGTGGAAGAGCCAAAAACAGATCCAATTGTTGAAGAAGAAAAGCCTAATCACTCGCAACCAGATCCTGAACCGGAATCTCAGCCAGAACCGGAACCAGTCATACAGGAATCACAACCAGCGCCTGAGCCTCCGCCTCCGCCTCCGCCGGAAGAACCAGCCCCAAAAGAGGAAGTTGTAATTGATGAGCCTGCACAGAGTGAAAATTTGTCCCCTACGAACACGGAACCAAAGGAGCCAGTAAAAGAAGAAATCGTTGAGCAGGAAGAACCGACTAAAGAAGAAGTAAAGGAAGAAAAACCTGTTGTTAAAGAGGAACCGGTTCCAAAAATAGTCGAGAAACCGAAGGAAAAAGAAAAGACTCCAGAAACAAAGAAAAAGCCAAAAAAGCGAGATCGAAAGATGTTGCAAGAAGTTATCAAACATGCTGAAAAGAAAAAAGCTAAAGAGAAATCTCGCAAAAAAATACTTGAGATAACCGAAAATGCAGAAAAAGAGAAAAAAACAATCAAAAAGAAGAAAAATGATAGTACTTTTGATAAGATGCTCAATAGCAGCATAAATGATTTGAAGAAAGTTTCTGGAAAAGGAAATAATGGAACTGGCGCCAGCAGTTTTGGCTCTGGGGTCAGCTTGACTGACGCTGATTATGAAATGATAAGCTCGCAGATATATCCACATTGGTCTGTTCCGTCTGGAATCCGCGACGTAGAAAATATTATTATTGAGATAGAGGTTCAATTGCGCGATAATGGTGAAGTAATTCCGTCTAGTGTGAAGATTTTGGATTATAATAGATATGCGTCGGATTATATTTTTAGGGCAGCAGCTGATAGCGCACGCAGAGCAGTGCTTGAGGCCAGTCCGTTGAGAATACCGCGAGATAAAATGGGCATGTTCAAAAATTTTGTTCTGCGTTTTAACCTTAAAGAAGCCTTAGGAGGATAAATATGGCTATATTGAAGAGAGTTGTTCTTGTTTTCTGTGTAGCGTTTGTTTCATTTAGCGATGCTAGCGTCGTCGTCAACGTAAATAAGGGCGTAATGAAGCCAGTCAACATTGCTTTAAACTTGTTCGACTCTAATAAGGGATTGAAAGATGATTTTTTGAAAGTCGTCAATAATGATCTTCAGGGAACATTTTTATTTCGCTCAATCCCACAAGGCGCATTTATGCAAGCGTTGAATGGTTCAGATAAGAGTCCAACATTCTCACTGTGGAAGATTATTAGCGCGCAGTATCTCGCAAACATCGAGCTTAAAATAGATGAAGGCGTATTGAAAATAACAATGGTTCTGTATGATATCCTGTCGGAAACGCCAGTCGGAAATCTGACAGCATCATGCGATGTTAGAGATTGGAGAAAGCTTGCCCACGTTGTTTCCAACAATATATATGAAAGAATTACAGGCGAAATCGGGTATTTTGATACGAAGATTCTGTACGTTGCCGTTCAACCGCAGTCTCGAGGAAATAAGACCTATCGCTTGGCATTAATGGATCAGGACGGCTACGATCACAAATTTCTGACAGACGGCGGCACGATTGTATTGACTCCGCGCTTCTCTCCAAATGGAAAGGAGTTCTCTTTTTTCTCCTATCGTGAGAAAATTGTCAACGGTCGCAGAGTTCCAATTTCCGCCGGTGTGTATCGGTATAACCTAGCTAGTAAAAACACCGAGCTTGTCGCTAATTTTAATGGAATGACCTACGCTCCACGCTATTCCCCAAGTGGAAATTTACTGATATTCAGCCTGTCACAACATGGATCTTCATCCATCTATACATTTGATCTTATAACTAGAAAAGTCACGCGCCTTACAAAAGGAAAATGCATTGATACGTCTCCATGCTTTTCTCCAGATGGTAAATACATAGTGTTCAACTCAGACAGAGGAGGAACCCAACAGCTTTACATAATGGACGCTGACGGATCTAATGTTAGAAGACTGTCATTTTCCAACAGTAGATATGCTACGCCAGTATGGTCTCCAAGAGGCGACTGGATCGCATTCACGAAATTTAGCCGCGATGGATTTTACATCGGCATTATTCATCCAGATGGAACTGGAGAAAGAATGCTTGCATCTGGATATTTGGTTGAGGGGCCAACTTGGTCTCCAAACGGCCGCGTAATACTGTTCTCGCATCAGGATTATTCCCGCAAAGAAAAAATCTTTAGCGTAGACGTTACCGGGTACAATAAACACGAAATCAAAACGCCGCAAAATGCGATAGATCCAGAATGGTCAACGAAGAATAAATAGCATTCCTCATGAAGAAAGTGTTTTTTATTGAATTATGACATACAGATTTGCAAGTTTTTGTGTTGAAAGGATATCGCAAATATTTTTCTTCATAACCTAAGTGATTGTTTTTTTGCAGCTTTTTATTTATGTGTGAAAGATTTGCGGATTCCTATACTGGCTTTACGAAATTTTCAAATTCATTATCGTTAAAACTGAAAATTTTACAGATGAGCTTTTTATCAATGCCACGTCTTATAAAATTCCGCGCGATATAATATTTGCAATTCAGAGCATGCGAATCGCATCCGAAATCGTAAACTTTTTCGATGATGCGTTTATAATTTGCGTATTTCTTCGGTGATAATTGTTTATACGAAGCGTCGGAATTTTTCTCTTTAAAAAGTTTGCCGCGAACAAAATCATATTTCGCTTGATCTTTCCAGAGGGAGCCGCTTCCAGCACCCAAAATTTCTTCTTTAATTTGTGATTCAGCATTTTTGATAATATTCTCAGATATTCTTACAGCCGAGTCTAATCCAAATAAATTGTTGTTAACGCATTCTAGAACGACATTAACATCGATTTTCTCAGCATATGCTCTTCTTGCAAACTCCAACTGGCATACGAACCCTACCATATTGTATATTTTATGACGAACTTCAAAAAAATCACTTATATACTCAAGCAAAACGTCATCGGCAATTTCATTTTCAGATATTGATTTACGAACAAGTGCAAAAACTTGTTCTTCGGTTGGTTGATGTCCAGCGCAGCTTCTAACAACTGCAGAGTCAATAATTTCTATCATCCTGTCATGTGGATTTTTTTCGGAATTCTCCATTTCCTCATCCGATGGCCAACGCTTTTCAGCCATCAAAATTTTGTATTGCTTCCTGACTCTTTTAGGATTCAGGGACGGATACTTTTTAATTTTTGAATAGGCATACTCTATGCCGACGAACTGAGCTCCCATTTCAGTACAAATTTTCTCAATACTTTCAAGATTTTTTAATTTATCGTCGATGAAAATTATTCTTTTAAATTTATACTGCGGAATTTTCGAAAGAAATGATTTCAGTACTTCACCTTTATCAACTCCGTTTGCAAGCAGCATTCCATCAACAAATACGCAGACATTAGTGTTGTACAATCTGTGACGTTTACTTGGAATATCATGAAATTCCAGTCGTCTTACTCCTTTCCACGATTTTTTGAAATCGATTCCGACACTCAATAAGCGATCTCTTTTAACATTCTCGATTTTTTTGATAACTCCCTGCTCCCCTGCCACACCCGATGTAAGCAACATAGTTTTTATGCCGCGCGATTGAATCGCAGTGATAAGTGCTGGCCATTTCACATGCACAAGCTGAGTTTTCATATCTCGAGCAATGATGCCGGACTCTAAGATTATTTGATTTTCAGGATTATTCTTTATGAGTTCTGCAAGTATTTTCTTTGATTCCTCTTTATTTGCCCTAAGCAGGGCTGCATCGACAGGCTCCAGCAACACGCCGTTACAATCGAAAACGATTAACATTTCGTTGTTTGCCTTTGCAAGCTCTGCTTCGACTTCCTCTATTTTATCAGTCGTTATAATTTTTGCATCCGAATAAAATGTAATTAACGAAAACAGAAAAGTAACAATTTTGTTCATAGAATTAACCTTTAACTTTGGAAAACATAACACTATTTTTACAAAAGTCAATCGGACAATATTATTACGCATCATATTTAAAAAATCCGACATTTCAATCTTTATGTATTCTATAACAATTCTTTAAAAAAGTCAAGTTTTTTGAGGTGTGTTACGAACCTTGGCCAGGGCTTTTTCCTATAGGATCTATCAAGCATTAATTTTTTTCTTTAAAAAGTTGTTGTAAAATGCTCAAAAAAGTGTCACATTAGGATCCTAATGAGAATCGTGATTTTAGTAATACTGAACTTTCAAGCAGTTTTGTCTGGATTTTCATTTTGAATTGGTATATGAGGTACACATGGGGAATTTTCTAACATCAGAAGAGCGGCGAGAATTAGGGAAGCGGCATCGGAAAGAGAAGAATTGTCACACTGCGGATTGTATCAAGGCGGTGTTGATGTATGATAATGGCTGGAGTTTCACAGAAATATCAAGAGTATTGTTGCTTGATGAAGAGATAGTGAGCAAGCATGTGTTGGAATATGTAGGCAGCAAGAAACTCGAAATCAAGACCTGATGCTAGCAAAGTAAAAAAGCATACCGATTTAGCTACAATTTTAGAAAAAGTGAGCATTTTATTTATTTTTATTGCTTACAATGGCCTGTATCTATAACACCGGAGTTGAGGATGCAGCTGCCAGAAGCCGAATATATCTCTAATATATCAAAGGAATATAGGCTTCGCAATGCAACCGAGCATTCCTATCGTCCCTATTTGAAAAAAATGATAGAAATGATGCAGATACCGAAAAAAATTGTTGCTGTCAACGAACCGAAGCATTTGCGCTGCGGTTCTCCGGATTTTGTCGTACTAAAAGATGACGACACATCCGCAATCGGGTATATAGAAACGAAGGATCTCGGAAGAAATTTAGATGACAAGAAATACCAAGAGCAATTCGATCGCTATCGAACAAGTTTGAACAACTTAATTATTACAAATTACTTGGATTTTTTTTTATACGAAGATGGTGAACTAGTAGATTTTGTAAAAATTGGAGAAAAACGGTCAAATGATGTTGTTATATTGAAAACCAGTATAGACAAATTCAAAAACATATTAGGAAAATTTATCGGATATCGGGGCCATGTCATAGATAAATCGTCGAAGTTGGCGCAGATCATGGCTAGCAAAACGAAAATGCTGGCAAAGGCAATTTACAGTACATTTTTTATTGAAAATTCAAGTGGAAATGGAGAATTGCAAATGCAGTTTGATGTTTTCAGAAAAGTTCTGATGCACGACATTACGATATCTGATTTTTCAGACATTTACGCCCAAACGATAACCTACGGCATGTTTGTGGGACGAATGTACGACCGAACGCCAGAGAAATTTTCCCGTCAGGAGGCCTGCGAACTCATACCGAAATCGCATCCGTTTTTGAGGCGTTTATTTGACTACATAGCAGGAAATAATGTTGACGAACGTATAAGATGGATGGTGGATGATATTGCCGATATGTTTGCGCACGTCAATTCGGAATCAGTTTTAGCGAACTCAACCATAAACAATCCGCATAATGATCCGATATTCGATTTTTATCAACCTTTTTTGGCAAACTACGACAATAAATTGCGGTACACGCGCGGTGTTTGGTACACGCCGCAACCGGCGGTTGATTTTATTGTGCGTACCGTTGACCATATTTTGTGCAGCGATTTTGGACTGAAAAACGGTCTTGCGGACACATCCAAAATAAAAATTAAGACGAATGAAGGCTCGGCAAGAGCATACGAAAAGGAAATGCATCGGGTGCAAATTCTCGATCCGGCGGTCGGCACCGGAACGTTTTTGGCGAGCGTCATAAATCTGATTTACGATAAATATCAAAGTGATAACTCCGGAGCGTGGAGTTCCTACGTCGACAACCATTTGCTGCCGCGGCTCAACGGATTCGAGGTGCTGATGGCTCCCTACACCGTTGCGCACCTAAAGCTGGACATGGTCCTGAAAAGAACCGGATACAGCTCGAAATCAGGCGATCGTCTGCGCATTTATCTGACAAACAGCCTGGAAGAACCGCCCGATGATGCCGGCACTTTATTCGCCGCCTGGTTGTCTAACGAGGCGCGGGAGGCAAGCTTTATCAAAAAAGACACTCCCGTCATGGTCATATTGGGGAATCCGCCCTACAGCGTTAACAGCTCCAACAGAGGGAAGCAAATCATTGATTTACTTGATGATTACAAAAAGGATCTGAACGAAAAAAACATTCAACCGCTTTCGGATGACTACATAAAATTCATTCGTTTCGGACAGTATCAGATTGAAAAAAGCAGCGAAGGTATACTGGCCTACATCTGCAACAACGGATTTTTGGACGGAGTCATCCACCGGCAGATGAGAAAAACTCTGCTGGAAGTGTTTGATAAGATCTATATACTCAATCTGCACGGGAATTCCAGAAAAAAAGAAACCTGCGCCGACGGCTCCAAAGATGAAAATGTTTTCGACATCATGCAGGGCGTTTCCATCAATATTTTTGTGAAAACCGGCAAGAAAACCGGTAAAAATAAAAAACATGCAGATGTGTTCCATCACGATTTATACGGAACCCGCGAGAAAAAGTACAATTTTCTTTCGGATGCTGCTGTTTGTATCGATGATTTTTCAAAGTTGGCGCCGGTCGCTCCCTATTATTTTTT